>DAOSDU010000005.1 GCA_035362715.1 Methanofastidiosum sp. | reverse complement strand
TTCTGACTTTTCTTTTTTTGATAATGTAAAGGCTTTAATTTCGTCCTTTAAGAAATATAGATCAATTTCTTTCTTTGCAATTTCGTAGTATTTTTCGCCAGATGTTTTATAGAATTCAAAATATTCTGAAGTCGCATGGTTCAAATTTTCGATAATATTTTTTTCATTTACAAAAAACATAGGTGCATTAAGACTATCAAATATAGTTAGATACTTATTTTTTTCATTAGTCATATACCGATTCTTAGATTGGAGGTCTTCAATAAGGTCTTTTTCACCTGATTCGCTCCATTCACTTGAAAATCCTATTTCTAGTCTGTCGAAGAATCGATTTATATATTTTAAATATTTGTTCTTATCGTTATTATCAAAATCCGTTTGTGATATTAAATCCAAGTAACTTTGCCTATAATATTTCATTAGCCCTAAAAACATTGAAAGAGTGACGCCTCTACTCCTATGTCTTTGTGCTTCGAGAATACCAAACGCAGCGATAGTGTCTTTAGAATAATCTTCATCAGGGCTTAAGTCTGGAATACCATTGTATTTTTTCAAACCTTCAATAAAACTTTCAGAAAGGCCAGATATAGAAAGTCTCCACGCTTCAACCAACGTTGAGGTATATTTAGTATAATCATTAGCTTTCGCATAATCAAGAATTCTCTGCATTAGCCAATCTCATTTGAAGATATTAAATCAATTAATTTGTTCATGGTTCTTAAAACAACTTACTATAAGTCTTTTTAATCTTTTCGAATTGATTATTTATATCATGATATTAGTAATATCATAATCATTTAAAATAATGATCCAATGAAAAAATTAATTCTTTAGGATTATTAAATTGTTTTTTCCATATTTCTGTTTAACTATTAATTCATTTTTCTCCATTTCAGAAATAATTTGGCTGATTTTGGATTTAGACATACCGGATTGCGAAACAATATCATTTTGAAAGCATTTACCTCCTGATGACCTTAGAATACTGATGACTTTTTCTTGATCAGATAGTAATATGGGCGTATTTTTCTTTTTTTTGTTCATGACAAAATAAAATGTCAGAACTATAACAATTACCAAAATACCGATAAAACCAAATAGAAAGATATTCAAAGAACCCAGTAATGATTTCTTTTCCAAGACAATTTTTGGTTCATTATTTAATAAGATTTTTGGACCGTACCAGAATATTGAATTTTCTCTTCTTTCGTTTGGCTCTGGATTAAGGCTAACAATTGAATATTCCTTGGGATATTCAATTACAAGAACTTCTCCTTCCTTCAAATGACTGCCTTCACTAAATGAGTCGCCTATCTGGATTATGTCTTTGTCTTTAAGGCCAAAGCCCTTCCACAAGAATTTGATATTTACAACACCATATTTTTTATTAATTGAATCAATAATCTGATAGTTCAAAGAAATATTCTCAATAGTCATTTCTCTTCCTGAAGAATAAGCTACTCTGTTTATTATGTTTTGAAGCGAATCTTTCTTTTTTTGAATAATAAAATTCTTATCCTCTTCTAATGCAGCCATGTATTCATTAAAGAAGTCAATATCTGCTTGAGTTTTTAGTTCAAATCTAGTTTCCAGATTCCACAATGCACTTCCATCTTCGTAAATTTTTATGTAGATGCTATTAGTTTCTTCACAAATCACACCGGGTACAGAAGAAAAAAATAAAATTGCGAAAATTCCAAATAGTGCTATGGCTTTATTTTTCATATTACCAACTTTTAATTGAATCTTATTAAACTTACTATGAAAATGATTCAAAAAACATATAAATGAATTTTTTTATCTTTCGTCTGATGGTAGACTATAATTTATCATTCAAAAAACCATTTTCTGACTTCAGAAAACTCCTTATTGGGATAGTTATCAATATAATCCCAATTGTGAACTTAATCTCGTATGGATACATACTTGAAAGTTCAGATATAAAGAGAGGAGAGCAGACTGACAAGATGGAAGAATGGGAAGATCTGGGTGGATTCTTTGTTAAAGGGCTTATGGCCTTTATAGTTTCATTGGTCTATGGTATCCCGGCTTTGATTGTTGCCGCCATTGCTTTCTTTGTAGCGTTTGGACCTTTGTTCGGCCAACTTATATCCATGGGAGCCCAAAGAGTTGAAATGATGAATCCCGAAGAGTTCATTCCAATGTTCATGCCATATTTATTGGCGGCATTGCCGTTGATAATAATTGTAGTTATCCTCATATTGATAGCTACATATGTGGCACCTGTTGCTGTTCTAAAATACATTAAAACAGATAAATTCTCCGAAGCTTTCAACTTCAAAGAAATATCCAAATATATATTTACTGGAGACTATATAATTGCATGGCTCTTAGTCTTGGTATTAAATTTAGGTTTAGTTGGGATATTATCAAATGTACCCTTCGTTGGAACTGCAATAGCATCTTTCATAACTGGCATGATAGGATTCTCTTTATACGCTGGAGTCATGATGGAAATAGATAAAAAGAATTAATTTTTATATTTTATTTTTTAACCGAAAATCATCTATAC
Organism: Methanofastidiosum sp.; assembly: GCA_035362715.1. Classification (NCBI taxonomy): domain Archaea; kingdom Methanobacteriati; phylum Methanobacteriota; class Candidatus Methanofastidiosia; order Candidatus Methanofastidiosales; family Candidatus Methanofastidiosaceae; genus Candidatus Methanofastidiosum; species Methanofastidiosum sp. The sequence goes on along the minus strand of DAOSDU010000005.1, from coordinate 104,304 downwards.
TTGAAAATCAATTTATTTTAAGGTGCAGAATTGATCCAAAATGAGCGAATAAAATTTTTAAATAACAAAAAAGAAAAAAACGGAGATTACGTTTTATACTGGATGCAAGCATCTCAAAGAACAGAGTACAATCATGCCCTAGAATATTCGATTATAAAAGCTAATTCTCTTAAGAAGCCAATTGTCGTATTTTTTGGATTAACAGAAAAATTTCCAAATGCAAATCTCAGAAACTTTTCTTTTATGCTTGAAGGATTATATGAAGTTGGAGAATCTTTGAAAGATATAGGAATTAAATTTGTTATTCAGAATATTTCTCCAGAAATCGGAGCAACAGAGATATCAAATGATGCATCACTTGTGATTGTAGACATGGGATATCAAAGAATTGAACGTCATTGGAGAAATTATGTTGCAAATAATATTGATTGCCCCTTAATTGAGATTGAAACTAACACAGATGTCCCCGTAGAAGAAGTTTCAACAAAAGAAGAATATGCTGCTGCTACTATCAGGCCAAAAATAAAAAAATTGCTAGACCGATATATTGTTCCTGTAGATTCGATTAAATCAATTAAAAGTTCTTTATCAATGGACTTTGACTCTTTAGATATAGACGACCCCGAGGAATTAATTAAATATCTAAAGATAGACAGAAGCGTAAAAGTTGTACCTAATTTATTTGGCGGGACATCAGAAGCCAAAAGCCATCTTGATTCCTTCATAAAAAATAAAATTGATAGATATGACGATTTAAGAAATAATCCAAATCTTGATTATTTATCAAATATGAGCCCATACCTACATTTTGGCCAAATATCTCCTCTCTACATTACATTGAAAATTATACAGGCTGAAAGCCCTGGAAAGGAATCCTATTTGGAAGAATTAATTGTAAGACGAGAACTTGCTATGAACTATGTATATTATAATCCTAACTATGATTCATATAAAGGATTGCCTGATTGGTGTAGACGAACATTAGAATTTCACGAAAAAGACCCTCGTGATTATATCTATTCTCTTAAAGAATTGGAAAATGCAAACACCCATGATCCATACTGGAACGCTGCCCAAAAAGAAATGGTATACACCGGTAAAATGCATGGATATATGAGAATGTATTGGGGGAAGAAGGTTATCGAATGGTCTAAATCCCCTATAGATGCATATAAAATCTTAATTCATTTGAATGATAAATATGAGTTAGATGGGCGTGATGCAAATGGGTATACTGGAGTTGCTTGGTGCTTTGGAAAGCATGATAGGCCATGGGCTGAGAGAAAAATCTTTGGGAATATCCGATATATGAACGATAAAGGATTGAAGAGAAAATTCGACCCGAATGCCTATGCGAAAAAGATAAATGACCATAGTACCAATATTTAGCTATGGAAAATCAAGAATTAATTGGAAAAATATTCCAAAAATAACTGCTTATTCTCTTGCTAAAACTGAAGTCAGGCTTCCAGATATGGCAATAGGAAAAGTCACTCTAATTGCAATTGCATTTGTTCGTCAGGCTCAAGAAATGATTGATTCTTGGGCTATTCCGTTTGAGAATAGATTTTCTAACAAAGAAAAGTATGCCTATTATGAAATACCGATGTTAGGTGGCATCTGGAGGGTATTCCGTGGTTCGATAGATGGGGGAATGAGGGCAGGGATTCCTAATGAAAAACATAAGAACGTCTTGACACATTATGGCAACTATAGAGACTATACTTCCTATCTTTTAATTGATAATCTAAATAATGGTCATGTTTTTCTTTTAGATAGAGAAGGTTTAATAAGATTCAGAGGAATGGGATTTCCATCTGAAAAAGATATAATAGAACTGATTCAAATTGTAGAAAGATTGGGTGAATAAATTTGAAAGATTTTTTAAAACCAAGAATTGTTATCAGCAAATGTATAGAGTTTGACGCATGTAGGTACAACGGGCAGATAATATCAAGTGATTTTGTAGAAAAATTAAAATCTTTTGCGGAATTTATCCCAATATGTCCTGAATTTGAAATAGGGCTTGGTGTGCCAAGAGACCCAATCAGAGTTGTTTCATTTGAAGGAGATTTAAAGCTGATACAACCAAAGACTGATGCAGACGTTACAAAAAATATGGTTGAATTTTCTAATTCTTTTTTAGACAAATTAACGGATATTGATGGATTTATTTTAAAATCAAAATCGCCTTCTTGTGGGATTAAAGATGTTAAGATTAATGCAGGAAGTGGAACTCCACCAAAAGAGTCCAAAGGCTCAGGATTTTTCGGCAAAGCTGTCTTAGAAAAATATCCCAATCTTGCGATAGAAGACGAGGGTAGATTACTCAATTCTAGGATAAAACAGCATTTTTTAACAAAGATATATTCATTAAGGAGGTTTAGAGAAATCAAAAAAGCAATGTCAAAGAAAGATTTAGTTGAATATCAGTCATACAATAAATTGTTGTTTGGTGCATACAGTCAAAAAGAAACAAGAGAACTGGGAAGAATTGTTGCAAATATGGATAAATATCCTCTGGAGAAAATATTTCAAAATTATGAATCTCATCTTTACGCTCTTTTTGATAAGCCTCCAAAATGCTCTCCTAATATAAATATACTGTTGCATGGATTTGGATATATATCTAAAAATCTAAATAAAAAGGAAAAGGAATTCTTTTTTGAAACTATAGATAAGTATAGAAATGGAAATGTGTCTCTAAGCGTACCAACTACTATTCTTAAATCCTGGGTTTTGAGGTTTGATGAAAAATATCTAGAAAATCAGAGTTTCTTTGAGCCATATCCTGATGAATTGTTATCTGTTGAAGATATTAACTCATGCGAAGTAAGGGACTATTGGGGATAGACTAGCTTTTCTTAAATGCTTTTATTTCTTCAACATCAGTTAGTTTCCAGACTATGCTCCTTTTTTCGTTAACAAGAGACTCTAAAGGTTCTTTAGGAGAATGACCGAGAGCTATCATTATATCTTTTGATAGATTTCTTTCTTTTATCATTTTAACAAAGCCTTTTCTGATTTCTTCATCATTTTTTTCATCATCAATCTGAACAAGTTTCCCTGAAAGAACCATGAAACTAAAATCCGAGAAATCCTTTTCATATTCCTCTATTTCTACAAGGACGTAAGGATACTCTCTAAAAAATGATATTTTTTTACCATAATTTGTTGATAAAAAGTACATATGACTCCCATCAAAAATATATAAAAGTGGTGCAATATATGGATATTTGTCTCCTCTAAAGGCAACTCTACAGAGGTATTGTTTTGAAATAAGTTTGTCATATTCTGTTTTCTCCATTTTTGGGAGTTTTACAATCTCATTCTTAATCATAATTACTATTAGGAATAAAACTATTAAAAATCTTTTCTTAAATATGTATTATATGGGATATTATTTAATATAATTTTTGCAAAAAATAGATAGATTTATAATTAGGATTTAGATTTGGAAGTCTATTAATTTGTATAGGCTTTCTTATGTCGGAAAATATTATTCAGAATCAACAAAAAAAACATACAGAGGGCATTAAGACACTTCTTGGTGATCCTAAAAGAGCAATAATAAAGTTAGCTATGCCGATGATTATAGCCATGTTTGTTCAAACTTTATACAATTTCGCTGATGCGTTGTGGGTTTCCTTTTTGGGGCCTGATGCGCTATCTGCAGTTGGATTTTTCTTTCCCTTCTTTTTCATGATTATGTCAGTTGGTTCTGGTATAGGGATGGGGGGAAGTGCTGCAATATCCCGATTTATTGGATCCAATAAGAAAGAAGAAGCCGATAATGTTGCCGCGCATACTATTGTATTAATGGTAATATTGGGAATTATTATTACAATCCCTTTTGTTGTATTTTCAAGAAATCTCTTTGATATAATGGGCGCTGGAAATGTAATTGACGACGCCACTATTTATGCTCAGATTATGTTCGCTGGGACATTACTTATCTTCTTCGCAAATGTTGCAAATTCGATCCTTAGGGGGGAAGGCGACGCAAAGAGGTCTATGTACGCAATGGCGTTTGGATCTGTATTGAATATAATACTTGATCCAATATTCATATATCCTCTGAAGATGGGGGTTGCAGGCGCAGCTTGGGCATCAATTATCTCAATGGCAATATCCTCTATAATCCTATTTTATTGGCTTTTCATCAAGAGGGATAGTTATGTTTCAATCAATCTTTCTAATTTTAGATTCCATAAATTTATTTTGTTAGATATATTAAGAGTGGGCGTTCCTTTCACATTATCTCAGTTACTTATGTCATTTTCTTTTTTAGGATTGAACTTAATTGTGGTAGCTGTTGCGGGAACAGATGGAATTGCAATATATACAACTGGATGGAGAATAGTAATGTTTGGATCACTACCCTTAATTGGGATGTCCACAGCAGTCACTGCTGTTACAGGTGCAGCATACGGTGCAAACGAAATAAAAAAATTAGATATTGCTTATATCTATTCTGTAAAAATAGGATTTTTAATAGAAACATTTGTTGCGGCAATAGTTTTTATCTTGGCACCACAAATTGCTTGGGTATTCACACAATCTGAAGGAGGATTTAGAATTCTTGAAAATCTTATCAGCTTCTTAAGAATAACTGCAATTTTTTATCCATTTGTGGCTTTTGGAATGTTTTCTTCAGCTTTGTTTCAGGGAACAGGCAAAGGGGTCAATTCTCTTATAGTTACTCTTTTTAGGACAATAATATTCTTGGTCCCTTTTGCTTATTTATTTGCTATACTTATGGATATGGGAATTAACGGCGCTTGGTGGGGGATTGTTACCGGAAATATTTTGGGAACATCAATTGCCTTCATTTGGGCAAGGCTATATGTTAAAGGATTATTCAAAAAGAAGTCTATTTCTTAATTTTCTATTAACTTGGTATATATTTTAACAATTTTCAAATTTGAATTGTTAATAGATAAATTCTTATACTAGTGTTTCTAAATATAATTGGTGTTTTAATGAAAAAAGTGTTAACTCAATCAATAGGAATTTCAATAGCATTAATATTGACTTTGTCTGTTTTGACTGTTTGTCTAGCAGATGAGACAGAAAGCACTTTTTGTTATCAAGTGCCTGACACTGTAAGAAGTCTATCTTTAGTTGCAAATGGATACTATACAGCAGCTGCAGCAGTAGGTGAAGATCCAGAAATATTCATTTGTGATAAAGATGGAGTTATATGGGGATGTAAAAAACGTGCCTTGGCCATACTTCTTACTTCTGATGGGAGATATACTGTTGTAGGAATGAACGATGGTGTAGAATTATATGATAACTCTAAAGCAGTGGACATTACAAAGAGTAGTTCTAGAGAAATTGTGGGGGGGCATTGGGAGCCATATTTGCCGGGAGATCCAGATTCAAGATATAGGTGGGTAGAGGATTATCATACAACCCAGAGCGCAAGTTATTCTTGTAATCCTTTATGGAAATATACTACTAAATTAGAAACAAGAATTCTTGCAATCAATGAAACTGCTTCATATATCCCTGTGGGAGCCGCCGATAAAGTATTTGTATTGGATAAACAAGGTAAATTATTCTGGGAATATCAAACAGACAGTTCAGTAAACTATATTTCAATAGTTGAAAACTATATCGCAGTAGGATCTCAGAAATCCGTTTATTTGTTCAAAACAAATGGAGATCTAATATGGACTTATTCTGTTAGCGGAACACCCGAAACAATAGCTATAAGTAGAACTGGGCCATATGTTAGTGTTGGAACAAATACCGGTAATATTTATTTACTTGATGCCGGAGGCATTCTTAAATGGAGCTATAAAAATAAATCTGCCATCAATACCATATCTATAACAGGATTAGGAACTTACATTGTTGCAGGTAGTGCTGACGGTTCAATCTTTTATTTTAATAGAGAAGGGACTAAATTATGGACATACAAGACAAATGGGCCTGTAAACAATATAGATATCTCTTCACAAGGGCAATACATTGCAGCAGGCGCAGATAAGGATGGATACTACCTCTTTGATTGGAACGGAAAGAAACTTTGGAACAGTTCAAATAAAGAGGTATATTTCTGGGCGATTCATGTAGCAGACGACGGGAAATGGCTTCTTGGGGGAAATGGAAAATATATGGGCGGTAATCCAGATATGAAAAATAGCAATAACGTTTGTTTCTTTAATACCGTTAATTTCGCTAAAGCTGGAGAACAACCAGATAAGAATACTGAAGTATCAACAACTCCTCAAGAAACTACCACCACTACTCAAACTACAAATAAATTTCCAACTGCAAACGCCGGAAGCGACTTTGAAACAAAAGTTGGCGATGCAGTTCATTTTGACGGAACAAAATCTACTGATGATGACGGAAACATAGTGGCGTACAAATGGGACTTTGGAGATGGTACTTCTTCAAATGACGCAGAACCCCTTCACCAATATGCAACAACAGGAGTATTTAAAGCAACACTGACAGTCACAGACGACAAAGGAGGCACTGGGCAGGATGTAATGTATGTAACTGTAAAAGAGGCGCAGTCCCAATCTCCAATCAAAGGCGTTCCTGGATTTGAACTACCAGGATTACTTGGGGGATCCACAGTTGCTTACTATTTAATATCCAAAAGAAAGAGAAAATAAATAGTTAACTTTATATTTTTTCTTTTATTTTAATTTTTTAGGTGATATAATGTATCCAAAGATGGATCAAAGAAAAATGCAGAAGATGATGAAACAGATGGGAGTATCTACAAAAGATATCCCTGCGGAGAAAGTTATTATTTTTACAAAAGATAAGAAAATGGTCTTTGAAAATCCTCAATTAACAGAAACTACAATGATGGGTCAAAAAACTTATCAACTTGCTGGTAACTACAGAGAAGAGCTAAAAGAAGTAGAGATTGCAATAAATGACGATGATATAGATCTAGTAGTTGCCCAAACAGGTGTAGATAAAGAAAAAGCAAAAAATCTTTTATTAAAAAATAAAGGAGATATTGCCGCTACTATCATGGAGCTTCAGAAATAATTATAATGATTTTTTCATTATTTCTATGGCTTCATCAATCTCCTTTTTTGATACTATTAATGGCGGAACAAGTCTAATTACTTTGTCTCGTGTGCAATTTATTAGTAGATTATTGTCAAAACATCTTTTTACAAAATCACTGCATAAATCATCAAATTCTATTCCAACCATAAGGCCCATACCTCTAAGATCCTTAACGTGGGGCATATCCAACATAAATTCTAGTTTATTAAGTAAGTAATCCCCCATCTTTTTAGAATTTTCAATTAATTTTTCTGATTCGATAGTGTTCATTACCGTTACTCCAACAGAGGTAGCTAGAGGATTTCCCCCAAAAGTAGTCCCATGATCTCCTGGTTTTAAAACATCAGATACTTCTTTTTTTGCAACAATCGCCCCTATTGGCACTCCTCCGCCAAGGGCTTTGGCTAAAGTCATTATATCAGGCTCAATATCATAGTGCTGGAATGCAAACCATTTTCCAGTTCTGCCTATACCACACTGTACTTCATCAAAAACAATCAATATTCCTTTATCCTCTCTAAGGTCAGAAAGTGTTTTCATGAATTCTTTTGAAGCGATATTAATTCCACCTTCCCCTTGAACAGGCTCAACTAAGAAAGCAGCAGTTTTACTATTAACTTTCTCAGCAATATCATTTACATCATTAAATTCTGCTTTAACAAATCCAGAGGGGAACGGTCCAAATCCTGCCCGATATTTGTCCTTGTCAGTGGTCATTAGTGTTGCAATTGTCCTCCCATGAAATGAATGTGAAAAATAAATTATCTCATCTTTTCCTTTCTGGGATTGAAAACGTCTTGTAAGTTTTATTGCTCCTTCATTAGCTTCAGCTCCACTATTACAAAAGAATGCCCTGTCAAGGCCAGACGTTTCACACAGTTTTTTCCCCAATAGGTACTGGGAAGGAATATGGTAAAAGTTACTCACATGAATTACTTTTCTCACCTGTTCGGATATACTTTTTACAATTTGTGGGTGTGCGTGTCCAAGACAATTAACGGCAATACCTGCTAAAAAGTCAAGATATTTTTTACCGTCTGTTGAATATATATAGCACCCTTCTCCCTTTTCCACTACCAATGGAAATCTTCCATATGTATTAAACACATAATTACTTTCCAATTTTTTTGCTTCTTCTAAGTTCATAATCTCACCTTAAGTATGGTATTCCGCATTAATTTTAACATAGTCATATGATAGATCGCAGCCCCAAGATTTGGAGGAATAATCCCCTAAGTTCATATTTATTACTATTTTAACAAAAGCCTTTTGTAGTGCTTTTCTCGATTCACTTTTGGGAACACCTGCTGCCTTTCCATTTTTTACAATCAATAAATCTCCGATCCATACGTCTAATTGAGTTAGGTCCATTTCAGCTCCTGAGTACCCCACGGCCGCTACAATTCTGCCCCAATTTGGATCTTCTCCAAAAATAGCGGATTTGACTAGGCTTGAGGAAATAACTGCTTTCGATGCTATATCTGCATCTTCTTGACTTTTGGCACCAATGCATTCACATTCTACTAGCTTTGTCGCCCCTTCTCCATCTCTTGCAATCTTCTTAGCTAACTCTATGCAGACATAGTCCAAAGATTTTTTAAAACTGTCAATTTTTTCTTTTGAATCAATATTTACGTTTGAAAGACCATTGGCCATTATAATCAATGAATCATTTGTGCTAGTGTCACCATCAACAGAAATGCGATTAAATGATTTGTTTACTGAGGATAAAAGTGATTCTTTTAGAATATCTGAAGGAACATTGGCATCTGTAAAAATAAAACATAACATAGTTGCCATATTTGGATGTATCATCCCACTTCCTTTTGTAATTCCAGATATTATATACCCGTCATTTTCGATTGTTATCTCTTTTTTAACAAGGTCAGTTGTTAAAATAGCTGTTGCTATATTCTCTGAAGCACAAGGAGAACTCTCAAGCATCGGTACAGTTTTTTCAATTGCACTTTTCATTACGTCCATTGGTATGGGCACTCCTATTATACCTGTAGAAAATACAAGACAGTTTTCATTTTTTATTCCTAATTTTTTACTTGCATACTCTGCCGTAAACAAAGCGTCTTTTATTCCTTCATCTCCTGTGCAGGCATTTGCAAACCCGCTGTTGCATACGATTGCTTGTGCCTTTCCATCAGAAAGAAACTCACGATCCACCATAACAGGGGCGGCCGCTGCTTTATTTTTAGTAAATACACCTGCAGCATTACACAATTTTTCAGAATAAATAATCGTGAAATCTAGTTTTTCTTTTTTAAAGCCGGCATGAACACCTTGGCCCTTTATTCCTTTTACCTTTGTGATACCACCATCCATAATATTCATTAAATCCCCTTTAATTAAGTATAATGAAAGATATATAAGATTAATGTTAATTTACTGACATTTTGAATATAAAAAATAAAAAAAGATAGGTATTTGAAATAAATTCTACGAATATATCTTCTAAATGTTTTATTTTATACGAAATACTGTTTTATAAATAAAAATATAACAATATAGCGGTATAAGGGGATAGTTTGAATAAAATAATTCTAGTAATTACTTTTTGTGCCGCAATATTGGCATCTGGATGTGCATCTCAAGAGAATATTAAGGAGTTGAAGTCTGTTGAGATTAGAGAATACAACGGAGAAAATCTTTCTTCATTTATAGAAGTTAGAGATGTTTCCATTAAAGGGCCACAGAAGATAGATATATCCACTTATAGATTGGAAATATCTGGATTAGTTAAAGAACAAAGAATTTACACATATGATCAAGTCATAAATACTCATCAAAAGTATCAGAAAGTTGTCCAAATAAATTGTGTTGAAGGCTGGAAATCAATAAATCTTTGGGAAGGAATATTACTAAAAGATATTTTTGATGAAGTCAGTCTAGACCCAAAAGCAAAAACCGTAATATTTTATGCATATGATGGTTATTCAACTTCACTTCCATTGGATTATATAATTAATAAAGACATAATCATCGGGTATAAAATAAATGGCGTAACGCTCACCCCCGATATAGGTTATCCATTCATTTTAGTTGCCGAAGATAAATGGGGATACAAGTGGGCAAAATGGATTACAAAAATTGAAATATCTGATAATCAGGATTTTAGAGGATACTGGGAGAGTAGGGGCTACAGTAATGATGCAGATCTAAACAACTCATTTTTTGATTAATTCACTTCTTAGAAAACCTTAAATCTTGTGCATTATACTTAATAACATGATGAATCCAAATAAAAAATCATTATTACAAATTTTTAATCTATTGGCAGTTTTTGCAACTATTTTTGTTAACTTTCTTGCAAATGCCCTTCCCTTGAATGGAAAGTATACTGGGGAGCTTTCTGATTCTTATCCAAATCTCTTCGTACCTGCGGGGCTTACCTTTGCAGTATGGGGGCTTATATACCTCCTTTTAATATTTTTCGGATTTTATCAGGCAAGAGATTTATTTAAAAAAGAAAAAATTTCTATGCCATTCTTAGATAAAATATCGTATTATTTTATCCTAGCAAGTATTGCCAATATCTTGTGGATTTTTGCTTGGCATTACGAAAAAGTGGCGCTGTCCTTAATACTTATGATGGTGCTTTTCTTATCACTTCTTACAATATTTTTGAGATTAGATATTGGGAAAACAATACTAGCAAAAAAAGAAAGATTTTTTGTCCAGATGCCATTCAGTGTTTATTTGGGATGGATCACAGTTGCAACAATTGCAAATGTTACAGCTCTCCTAGTATCAATTAACTGGGATGGATTTGGGGTCAGTCAAGTAATTTGGACAATGATTGTAATTATTGTTGCCCTAATTATCACGCTTTTGATGATTATCACAAGAAAGGATGTGGCTTATAGCCTTGTTGTAGTCTGGGCATTATTAGGAATTTACATTAAGAGAACTGATATCTCCTCTGGAATCCAAAATGATATAGCATTGACAGCTGCAGTATCTGCAATACTGATAGTCTTGGCAATAATTGTAGAAGTTGGAATGGATACCTTTATGAAAAAACAAAAATCTTAATTTTTATTCTTTTTCTTCACATTCAATGTGCACACATTAATAGGCATTATACTCCGATTGACTTATAGCTTTAACCATATCTTATCGTAATATTCCAGCTTTTAGTTCCGCAAGATTCTTTTCAATTGCAACATATATCAATGAGACTATAGAAGAATAAAAACTCCGTACTGATCTTCTTTTGTATAAGAGATTCAAAGGATTCTTCCTCATGAATAGTATCTTTAAGCTTTATCATAACGATTCTCCCATGTATACAGGGAATCGTTTTGAGCTCTTTTCTTTCTTCCACCAAATAGTATTATTAAAATAGCGCCCCCAACAAATCCACCAAGATGCGCCATATAAGCAACTCCTCCATATGGATCAGTAAAATTGAATAATAACTGTAGAACAAACCATATCACAAGGTAATAAAGGGCCTCAACTTTATATATTCTAATAAATCCAAAAGGTATTATTGTGCTAATTTTATTTTTTGGGTAAAGAATTATATATGCGCCTAGAACCCCCGATATCGCCCCGGATGCACCTACCGTTGGGATAATTGAATCAATATTAAATGCCATATGTGAAAAGGCAGCGATAATCCCACAGAGTAGATAAAAGATAAGGTATTTTGCCTTTCCAATAGTTGCTTCAATATTATCGCCAAATATTATAAGAAACCACATATTTCCTAAAAGATGGCCCCACCCGCCATGCATAAACTGATGAGTAATAATTGTCCAAGGTTCTATACCTAAAAGAAAATTTTTTGGAACAAAAGCAAATATGTTGTTTAATGAGTCTCCAGTAAGAAAATTAATTGCATATAAGACAATATTTGAGATTATCAATCCATATGTGATATAAGGTCTTTCCACCGAAAAATTTTCGTCTGCAATAGGGAACATATTACCTTGTCATTAATTAATATTTATAAGGTTTTAGAATATTAAAATAAATCTAATTTATTTACCCTTAAAAAGATTAATAATGAATTATAATTAGATTCTAAGTTATAAAATAACTCTATTTCTGATTTAAAGTTATAATTAATGTTTTATCTTTTTTTAATTAAGTTATTAGTAATCAATTTGATTAATACTTTCTATTAAAGGATTAAAGGTGTATTTGTCTAATAATTACGGCACAAAACGCTTAAATACCCATATTATAGTTTTGAATCATGGTGCCTAAAAGAGTGTTCTTTGTTAAAGGAAAAGGAGTTCACAAAGACCAACTTCAGTCTTTTGAGCTTGCACTAAGAGAAGCCGGAATAGAAAAATGCAATCTTGTTTATGTATCAAGTATTCTTCCCCCTCATTGTGAGATTATACCGAGAGAGGAAGGACTTAAATGCTTGAAAGCTGGACAAATCACTTATTGTGTAATGGCAAGAAATGCTACAGATGAGCCTCATAGACAATTATCCTCTGCAGTAGGTCTTGCTGTGCCAGCAGAGAAAGGAACTTATGGATATTTAAGTGAAGTCCACATGTTTGGGCAAGATGAAAAGTTTTCTGGAGATTATGCGGAAGACCTTGCCGCTACGATGCTAGCAACGACTTTGGGTATAGACTTTAATCCAGATACGGCTTGGGATGAAAGAAACGAGATATACAAAGCAAGTGGTAAAATAATTGACAGTGAAAGCATTGCCATTGCAACTAAAGGCGACGCATGTGGTAAATGGACAACCGTCTTAGCTGCTGCAATATTCTTGATGGATTAACATTTCTTTTATTTATTATAATACTAATTTTTATATCAACAATAAGACATTTATTATTTTCTATTTATATTTTCCAAACGAATTACATGAAACTTCTTAAAAAATCTTTTGTGTCTTCTGAATCAATCCATCCCCTGTCTAATCCCTCTATCAAATCTTCAATTTTGTCTACTTGATTTAGTATTCTTTTATTCATTCTTTCATCTTCTATTTTAAGTTCGGCGTAGCCACTTATAATAGATAAGGGATTCCTTATGTTGTCAATTAAAAAGGCAATATATTGTATATTTTCTTCAAGTTGAAGCTGAGCTTTTTTTCTATCTGTAATATCCATAATTGCGATAATGTTTCCATTTTTAGGATTTGATGGATCCAGGGGACTGCTTCTAAGATGGCAATCAAAAACACTTCCATTTTTTCTTTTCCATCTTGTTTCTATATCTACCATTTTATTTTCTTCGTGGCTCATTTCTAGTTCTCTGCCTACATGAGTATATTCTTTTTCTTGTTCATATAATAATTTAGTATCGTTATTATTAAGCTCTTCATAAGAATAACCAGTCATTTCGCACATTCTTGGATTACACCATTGTATTTTTCTATCATTAATAAGTCCAATACCAATAGGGGCGGCTGCGAATATTCCATTTAGAGTGTTTTCTCTTGTTTGAAGTTCTTCTTGAATTTTTTTCCTTTCTGTTATGTCAATGCCCATTTCTACAGTAAGCATAGTTCCATCATAATCTTTGAATGGAAAATCGTAAATTTGGTAAGTTTTTCCATTGATTTGAGTTCTTTCACTAATATTTATTTTATTAGTTGAGAACACACCTAAAACAGGGCATGATGAACACGGCTCTTGGCTTCTATCTTCTAAACCATGGAATATCTTATGACAACTTTTTCCATCAGCCAAATCAAAATTATCTCTTAGATATCTATTCACGAATTTCATTGAAAGATCTGGGCCATAAACACATACATATGCAGGTAATTCTTCCAATAGAGAATACAATCTTTGCCTACCTGCAGTTATTGCTTCTAGTACTGTTCTTTTTTCCTTAATATTATTTAAAATTAAATGGCCCTTTATGCAATGCCCTTTACTATCATAGGCAATTTTGCCATTAATAGAAAACAAAATTTTTTTGTCACACTTCTTTAATATTTCAAACTCTACATTTTTTGCAACACCTTCTTCAAGGAAATTGTCTAAAAAATTTGTAAAATCATCAAGATAGTCGGGGCTAATAAATTTATTTAAATAATTTCCAATAAGTTCTTCTTCAGAATAATTTAAGTATTCAAGACAGATTCTATTAGCTTTTATAATCCTCCCGTGTTTATCAATTGAGATATAACCCAGAGGGGCGTTATCAAAAAGAAATTTGTAGCATTGATAATCTTCTTTGAGTTGTGCGATATCTTCTAACAATTGTTCTTTAGATTTCTCTTCATCTTTCATTTATGTATTCCCTGCCTAAGATATATAAATATTTTAACATTATAGAATACTTTGTATTAGGATTTTTTGCATGCCAATTTATTTATATAACTCCAACTATTTATTAATTCTTCCCCAAGGGCACACCTTTAAACATATGCCACAAACCATAACATCTAAATCAGGATCTTTTGAAAATTCTTGAAGTTTCGAAACACATTTATCTATGTCAAGGGCAATTTCTCTTTTCTTGGGATAGTCCTTGAAACTAGTAATTTTTAATGCTCCAACAATGCAGCTATCAATGCAATTTTGACATTCGCCACATTTGTTCTCTAAAGGTTTCCCCATTTCAAGAGGGGCATCTGTCAATATTGATGCAAAACGGATTCTTGGGCCATATTCTTTGGTTATTAAATTTAATGATTTTCCAATCCAGCCTACGCCAGCAGTTCTTGCAATAGCCCGGTGGGATATAAAACTCCTCCATTTCAAGTCTTTGAGAGGTTTTGATGCAGGTATGGGGAGCGCTTTATATTTTTTGGATTCTAAAAATCTTGAAAGACTGTAAGCTATAAAATCTAATCTGTCATTAATCATAACATAATGTTTTGCATAGATTGGCCTACTTTCTGGAAGTTTTTCAATAACTTCGTCCGGAGCTTTTAATCCTATGCTAATACCTCTGGAATAGTTTTCTAGTAGATTTTTGGGGTGGGTGTCATATTCTCTTAGTAACTCTAGATCTGCAATTCCAAATGTGTCGACACCAAGTTTATATGCCTGCTCTATTAATTCGCAAGTTAGATCAGAATCAATTCCCTCAGACGTTTCACTTTTTTTCATATGAATAACGTTATTATACGTTATATAAATATATTGCAATCTTTTATTACTCTTTCATTGCCAAATAATTTGATATAAGAATTAATCCGCCGCCTACAAATATACTTGAATTAAGATACTGGCTAAATACTAACATGGCTACGATAGATGCAACAACTGGCTCCAGAAGGAGTATTATACCGGCTTTAGATGCTTCTACTTCTTCGATAGCTTTGTAAAATAAGGAGTTTGGCACGAATACAGCAATTAGACAAAATAAACCAAAATACGCCCAATAAATAGTTGGGAAATTATAAGACAGTCTTGTTAGGTATTCATTATTATAGAAAATTTTAATTACGGGGAATAAAACTATTAACCAAATTAGCGATATAAAAGAATAAGCTGATAAAGTATTTATGTAATAATCTTTATTAACTCCTGTCTTTCTAGCAAAGATGACCCATAAAGAGAGGAATATTCCGGCTAGTAAAGAAGAAATCAACCCTTTTGTACTACCAACATTACTAATATTCCAAGGAGAAAGAAGAAAAACGACGCCAAGAAATGCAACAGTCACTGCTAATAATTTCATTTTAGTTATTTTTTCATTAAGGATTAATCTCCCAAAAAAAGTTGTCCATATGGGTTGAGTGTAAAGTAATATGGCAACAATAGCCACAGGAGTCCCAAAAATAACCCCTCCATATTGTGTCAATTGCAATAAAGCACCAATAAGCCCATACAGTAAAAAAAATAAAATATTATCTCGATTAAGGGGAAATGTTTTTTTAATAGCAATTATGGGTAGAGTATACAAAAAAAGGAACAATAAAGGATAGACTGAGATATCATAAAGAGAAAAACCAAGATTTGAAAAAAACTGTCCTCCTGGTATTATTAGACCAAAAAAAATTGCAGAAATGACAATGGTCCAATAGTTTTTTTTCATGAAATGATGATAAATAATTTGCTTATTAAATTATTCCTAGTCTTCAAGAGCAAAGTATATTCTTCTGTTGTTTTTTCCCTTATTGACAGCTTCAAGGAATATAATCTTGCCGATTTCCTTCAAACTTTTTACATGGCATCCGCCATCAGCTTGAGCATCAAATCCTTTTATATCTACTATTCTTAATTTCTTAACTTCATGAGGAAAATCCATAGCTAGTTTGAATAGAGATGTATCCTTTTTAGCCTCTTCAATATCTTTGTAATAAATATCTACAGGTAGATCCTTCTTTATAATTTCATTTGCTTCATCAATTATTTTCTTGATAAACTCCATATCAAATTTTTCCATATTGAGATCAATTCTCCCTTTCTCGGATGTTAATTGATTGCCAGTTATTAATAAGTTGTAATTTCTATTAAATATACCAGAGATAAGATGGGCCGCTGTATGATATCTCATTAATCGGTATCTTCTGTTCCAATCTATAGTACAATGCACTTCATCTCCTAATATAAGCCCTTCTTCATCTGTTTCATGGCTTATCTCTCCTTCAAATTTACCCACATAGATAACCTTGTACTCTTTTCCATTTTTTTTACTTATGATTTTACCAGTGTCCCATTCTACCCCTCCACTATTTGGATAAAATGAAGTTTTGTCTAATATTATGTATTTCCCTTTAGCAGAGATTACATTTGCATCAAATTCTTTTAAGTAAGAATCTTCCATGTACAAACATTCAGCCATTGACTCACCAGAAATTTAAATCTTAAAAAAATAAAATATAAAAAATTTAGAATAGTCCAAATCCGCCTAAGATTATGATGAATATCGCTAAGGGAGCTACTATTCTGCATATCCATATCCAAATTGGCTGAAATGTGAATGGTCCATGTGCGGTAGTTTCTTTCTTTGCGATTTCGGGAATTATCCAACCAACAAAGAGCGATATTAATAATCCACCCACAGTTAATAAGATATTATTAGCCACGAAATCCAAGAAGTCTAAGAAACTCATTCCCAAAATGTTTATAGAAACTGCCCCTTGGGATAATGCAGATGGTATACCTAATAGAAGTATTGATCCGCCTATTATTAAAGCTGCCTTATGCCTTGGCCATTTGAGATTGTCTATTACATATGCTACGACCACTTCTAGTAATGAAATTGCAGATGTAATTGCAGCAACACATAGAAGTAGGAAGAACAATGCAGACCATATTTGGCCTCCGGGCATCATTGCAAATACCTTAGGTAGTGTAATGAATGTAAGCCCCGGTCCAGCGCTTGGTTGAGCCCCAAATGCAAAAACTGTTGGAAATATAACGAATCCGGCAAGAAAAGCAGCTCCAGTATCCAATAATGTTATAGTTGCAGCGGCTCTTGGTAATGATTCTTTCTTTGATTTTATATAACTACCATATGTAATCATACACCCCATTCCCAATGAGAGCGAGAAGAAAGCTTGACCAAGTGCAGCAAGAATAGTTTTTCCTGTAACCTTAGAAAAATCTGGATTAAGGTAGAAGTTTATGCCTGCAAGTGCTCCTGGCAATGTAACTGCTCTAATAATTAATATTGCTAAGAGTATGAACAATGCTGGCATTAATATTTTGCAAGTGTCTTCTATTCCTTTTCCAACGCCCCTATATACTACAAATATTACGATTGCCATAAAGATAGCGTGATACAAAACTGTTTGGGGTCCATTAGCAATGAAACTAAGGAAATAGCTTGTTGAATCAGTACTTGTAGATATCATGCCAGTAAATGAACTGAGTATATATTTTATTGTCCATCCACCAATTACAGAGTAATATGATAGAATAACAAATCCTGCAATTACTCCCATCCAACCAGCTATCTGCCATGGTCCACCTTTTAGTTTTTGAAATGCACCAACAGCATTTAGATTTGTGTGTCTTCCTATTGTAAATTCAGCTAACATGACTGAAATTCCAATAGTTAAAACAATTAACAGATATATAAAGACAAATGCAGCTCCACCGTTTGCACCGGTAAGATAAGGGAAACGCCATATATTACCAAGTCCAATGGCAGAACCAGCAGCAGCTAGCCAAAAGCCCATTTTACTGCCCCATGTTTCTCTTTCCATTTTTTCAAACCTCCTTTTTTTAGTCTAATAAACTAAGTTAAACTTAGTTTATCAAGACATTGTCTAATTTTTTATTAACTAGTATATAAGTTTTACCAATTTTCTTTTACTTTATCTAATATTTACCAAAAATAATTATTTTTCGTATTCCCGATAAATTAAATTATTCTAATTGTATTTATTATTTAATATAAATATATTTTCATTATTAATTTATTAAATAAGGGAAAAAGATAAATAATTTTGAGTATAGTATTATATGGTGAAAATATGAAAAATATTGTCGAAACGGCCATTGCGGCAGGAAATTTTAAAACGTTAGTTGAAGCGGTAAAAGTTGCGGGATTAGTAGATGTATTAAGTGGACCTGGACCATTTACAGTTTTTGCACCACAAGATAGTGCATTTGCAGCACTCCCCAAAGGTACAGTCGAAAGTTTACTTAAAGATAAGGCAAAGTTAACTGAAATATTGAAATATCATGTTGTATCCGGAAAACATGACCTTTCAGAATTAAGAAAACTTTCTGGAATGCATGGTGGACTGAACAAAGTAAAGACATTACAAGGCAAAGAGCTTAAAATATCTTCGGCCAAATCAACTGCAGGTTCAAATGAAATTGAAACGGTAATGCTTGAAAATGCAATTGCCATAAAACCTGACATTCTATGTTCAAATGGAATATGTCACATGATTGATAAAGTCTTGATTCCAAAATAAGAAAAAATTATTTTTATTTTTTAAAAATACAAAAAAATTAAAAAGTATTTAAGCAATTTGAGAGCCTGCGCTCATGTTTCTATAGGCTTCAGATTTTGCAAGTTCTTTTCCTGCCAAGACATCGTCTATTCTAAGTATCATTACTACTGATTCTGATGCACTTTTTATTGCCTGCTCTTTTAATTTTAAAGGCTCAACTACTCCTGCTTTTAACATGTCTTCTACTTTTCCATTTTTGATATTTATTCCCATTGATTTTCCATTGTCTTTATTGTGGGCCGCCCTAAGATTTACTAGCATGTCTATCATGTCAAGACCGGAATTGTCTGCAATCGCTTTTGGTATTCCTTCTAAAGCCTCAGCAAATGCCTTAACTGCAAGCTGTTCTCTACCTTTTACAGAATTTGAGAATGTAGCCAATCTTTTAGCAATTTCCATCTCTGTAGCTCCAGCTCCAGTGCAAATAATTCCTTCTTTGACAACAGTAATTAATACGCCTATTGCATCATCTAAGGCTCTTTCGACAGTTTCAACGAATTGCTTTGTTCCGCCTCTGATTAAGATACTTGCGGCTTTTGGATCGACGCAACCTTCGATAAAGGTCATATACTCATCGCCGACTTTTCTTTCTTCAACTAATTCTGCTTTTCCTAAATCGCTTGGTTCAAGGTCAAGGGCCATATTTACTATTCTAGCACCAGTGGCCTTTGATATCTTCTTTATCTCTTTTTCACTTACACTCTTTAGCGCATATGCGCCAGCTTTAGAAAGATAGGATAGTGCGCCGTCATCTATACCTTTTTGACATATTATAACATTTGCACCAGCGTTGATAATTCTATCAACCATTCTTTTTAGCATAAAATCTTCTTGATCTATAAAGCCCTGTACGTTTGCAGGTGAAGTTATTCTTATTTTGGCATCGATACCTGTTTTTTTAACTTGAATTGGGCTTGTGAGTATAGCTATTTTTGCATTTTTGATTTTTTGAGGCATTGAGTCATAGGCTCTATTTTCATCTACAAGTAGTCCTTTGACAATAGCAGAATCCTCTAAGCCGCCCCCTTCTTTTATTGTAATCTTTATATCGTTTTTAGAAACTGAATTTATTCCCTCTTTGGTATTTGTTGCTATTTTCACTGCCTCTACTGCTATTTTGGCTAACTTTTCAATCGATTTTTCAGCACCTTTGCCGGTCATAGAAGTTTTTGCTATTTCTAGAAGGATTTTGTCATTATCCATTGATATTTTTTCCCCTATCTCTTTTAGGATGCTAAGTGCTTTTTCTGTAGCGATATTGTATCCAGTTGTTATCGATGTTACGTGAACATCTTGGTCAATTAAAGATTCTGCTTTCTTTAGTAATTCTCCTGCCAATACAACCGCTGTTGTAGTTCCGTCTCCTACTTCTTGATCTTGAGCCCTTGCAACTTCAACAATCATTTTAGCTGCTGGGTGTGATATGTCTATTCTATTAAGAATAGTCGCACCATCATTAGTTATCATTACATCTCCAGAGTTTTCCACAAGCATTTTGTCCATTCCTCTGGGTCCTAAAGTAGTTTTTATTATTTCGGCAACGATTCTGCCGGCCATAATATTCATTCTAAGAGCTTCTTTTCCCTTAAATCTTTGAGATCCTTCTGGCTGGATTCCAATAGGTTGTTTCATATTTGCCATATTATCACCTTTTATTTTTAAGTGAATAATTAATTGTTCTAAATAACGCACTATCCAAATAAAAATACTATTATTTGTTCTAAGTAACTAAAAACTATTTAAAAAATTAACGGCGTATTTTTATCTGTTATACAATTTGATATTCTGAAATGATCTAGTCGAATTTTGATTCTAAACTGTCCAGCACCACTATTTTTTTATATTTAAATATTTATTTAACCATACTTTGTTTTATTTTATTTCATTTTTTATATAAAAGAATTAGTCGGCATAATATTATTTTTATTTCTTAAAGTATTGTAATCTCAAATATGGCTTAATTTGGGAATAAATTTGGAATATCTTTTTAAAAGAATTGAATTTGATTTGATTATCGATTTTATGAGAAAAACATCAATTTTTTTATTAACTTTATTTATATTTATTATTATTGATCTTAATTTTGTCTATTCGTGGGATGATTGCCCATTTGGGGAAACAGATTCTAATTGCGTTTATCCTGGCGATTGTGGGAAATATGTTGATACTAATAATAATATAGTATGTGATAGATCAGAGCCGACCCCGGGCACAATTCAAAATAAATCTTTAATAATCCCACAAGATGTAACTCTTCCCGAGATCAAAGGTAATGTAATTAAAACTATGTCTATCGAAGAAGTTGCTAATGCTTATTCTATTGATACCAAAGAACTGATGGATAGATTAAAAATTAATGTTTCACCTAAAACAAGAATAGAGAGCCTAAGGCCATATGGTATTACCAATAGCCTGGTAAAGGAACAGGCCGAGGCATTATTTATAGAATCCAATAAAAAAATATATGGCGATAGTACTATAATAAATTCTGGTCATTTTAATGACGAATTAGAACCAATAAATCATCTAGAAAAAATATTGAAAGAAGATCTTTTAGTCACATTTGGGTTAATGTTATTAGGCACGCTCTATTTTTTCAAATTAAGAAGAAAAGAAATAAGATATTTGGCATTGGCTATATCTTTAATATATCTTGGATTTATTCGTGGCGGATGCCTTTGTGTAGTGGGGTCTTTACAACAACTTGCTTTGTATTTAATAGGGGCTACAAGAGGTAATTATATTTACTGGTCTTTATTATTCATATTGCCAATAGGATTCTCCGTTGTATTTGGTAGAGTATTTTGTGGATATGCCTGCCCTATCGGCGCTTGGCAACAGCTTTTGGCAGAAATAGGTAACAAATTAACAAAATTCAGAATGCCACAAAAATTAGACAAAGTTCTAAAATATTTCAAATATTTTTTTGCTTTAATAATCGTGGCGATAGTCGTGTCTACCAAGTATCCTTTTTTCCAAAAAATTGATCCATTTTCTTACCTGTTCTCATTTAATTTTACATTATATGGGATAATTTCCATAGCTATCGTCTCTGGAGCATCACTACTAATCTCAAGGCCATTTTGTAGATATATTTGTCCATATGGGGCCGTATTAGCTATATTTTCCAAATTCTCGATATACAAAATAAAAGCGAAGAACGGTTGCAAGAACTGTACACTTTGTGATAGAGTGTGCGAAACAGAAGCAATTACAAAAGGGATTGTCGATCAATCTGAATGTATACGATGCAAAAAATGCATTGATACCTGTAAATTTGGCGTTCTAAAATAAATTTACCTTTATTAAGATTCAAATTGTATTATTTCTAATTTTATTTTCATGTTAAATAAATCTTAATTTTTTTAAATTTAATCCAAGGAAAACTTTAAATATCATAAGTTCAAATGTGAATTGAATTTAAATTGCTAAATTCTCAAAGGTGAATTAAATGGACATCAATGTTAAATTGAAATATACAAGCACTATTATGAATGCTTGGCTTTACGGAGTTGAAAATACCGCAAATATATTCTTTGATAAACCAAAACTTTTTTACAGGAGATGGGGGACCATAGCTATTAAGCCATTTATCGAATCTTGGAAAGACCTTGGCATGGAATTCCAAAAAGGGCTTAGCCCATACAATACTGCAAAAATGTTTATTGAAGCACTTGTCAAAGCAGAATTTTTTAATAGTGCTGATTTTGAAATGGCAGGCGACGACAATAATTTTACTTTTAAAGCAATTAATTGCCCATACAAATCTCACTGCACGAGACTAATTGACGAGGGAAAAGAAATAGCATGTCTTAGGGCTATAACATTACTTGGGGCAATGGAATTCAACAAAGAAGGTGAATCTCTAAAATATATGTATAAATTTGAATTTAACAAAGAAACTCCTTGTTTAGTTTCATTTGAAAAATTTAAAGATTGATATAAAGATGTGATCTAATGGCCAGTCGAATAGAAAAATTAACTGAAATGTTAAAAGATCTAAGTGGGGCATCTCCCGATATAGAAGCATCAGCTATAGTTTCAACAGATGGATTGGTAATAGCTAGTGCTTTACCTCATGATGTTGAAGAAGACCGTGTCGCTGCAATGTCTGCAGCTATGCTTTCGCTAGGTGAAAGAACTTCAAAAGAGCTCATGAAAGGAAGTCTTGAAGAAGTTTTTGTCAAAGGGCAGAATGGGTATATACTTCTCATGGGCGCAGGTGAAGAAGCAGTTCTCACTGCTTTAGCTAGAAAAGATGCGAAATTGGGATTAGTTTTCCTAGACATGAAAAGGGCTGCTGAAGAGATAGGGAAAGTAATCTGATGGCCTTATATAGTCTAAGGAAAATGTTCAATCAACTTTTTATAGATTGTATTTATCTCTTTTAGTTTTTCTTCCGCCTTTTTTATAGTTGCGTCACTTTTATTTAGATTTTTATCGGGGTGTAGAAGATCAACCCAATACCTATACTGTTCTTTTATCAATTCTTTGGTTATGGTTCCATTATCGTCCAATTCAAATTTGATAACTAGCTCTTTAATTGATATTTCATCAATTACGCTTTTTTTCTTTTCATGTTTCTCTTTCTTCTCTTCTCTTGTATACTCTTGATATTTTTCATAAGACTTCTTGTGACCTTCTTCTGTTCTTTGATTTCTTATTCTTTCAAAATATGTTCTTATAGTGTTTTCATCAAAATTAATAGAGTTATATCCACTTCTTATAAGACTTAAAGCGATGTCAAGTATTTCCTTCATTTTCTGAGAATTATAATTTTTAGAAGCTGCTTCATATTGAGTTTTTAATATTAAAAACAGTTTATCTGTGACATAACTAATTCTTATTTTGTTAACTTGATGTTTCGATGCTATCTTCAATGCTTTTTCTAAATTGAGGATAGCTTCTTCATATTTGTCATATTCTTCATATGCACATGATTTTTGGTAGTACGATTTAATTATTCCATCAATCGAATCGTTTATGTATCTACTAGAATGGCCCTTATCCTCTTTTGCCAGTTCTAGAGATTTTTCAAATGTTGAAATTGCATCATCATATCTGCTCTTTTCAAGAAAATTTTTACCTTTTGTATTGTATCCTCTAATCAGATTATTTTTTGATTCAATGTAGTCTTCTGAATCATTTCCGTATATTTGCAGTGTCATGTCCAAAATTTTTTTTAGATTAGATATGGCTAAATCATAAAGCCCTTTATCTATTTGATTAAAAGCAAATAAAGTTAGTATTTTTGCTATATTTTTTTTTGCAGATTTTGCAGTCTCTGTTTCAATGCCCATATCATTAGTAATTTCTATCGCTTTATCTATGGCATTGATCGCATCTTCAAATCTGTCCCGTTTAGCGAAATATTCTCCCTTTTGATTGTAGCACATTATTAAATTGTTTAGAGCTTCTTTAGTTTCCTCAGATTTTTTGCCACTATTTTCCACACAAAAATCTAAGATTTTTTTAAACGAAACTATCGCATCATCAAATTTATTCTGATTTAAGCTTGAAGATCCTTTTTCAAAATAGGATTTTTTTAAACTTTCTTTTATATTTTTTATTTCTTCTGGTTTAATCGTGGGAATATTTAATGATTTTTCTAATGCTATTTTGAAATATGAAATTGCCTCATCATAAGAAGAATTCTGTAAATAATCAAGGGCCTTTTTTTCAAATAGCCAAACTACTTCCTCTTTTGAAATAATATCTATTTCTTTCTTTAATTCATGAATCTTATCATTAATTTCATTTGTTTTTTTATAATTTCCTTTATTCAAATATTTCTCATAAAGGGATGTATATTCAGAAATAAGTACATTTCTTATGAATTTTACTTTCTCCGGATCTTTATTTTCTTGTTTCTCCTTTACAAGTTGGTCTTCCCAAAAGGATACGGGAACTTTTTTTTTCTTTGCCACACCTTAGCCTCCAAATGTATACTTGTAATAGTCTATTCTTTATATAATGAAGATTAATAAATCATGTTTTAAATCTTATTGAAATAATCATTTATTCTCTTTTTTAGCTTATCTAAATTCTATTTAGGAAAATTATAAACATATAAGGAATATTTATATAGTAATTTAATGAATCTAGTATAATTTTCTTATCGGGGGAACTAAGATCATGGATACAATTCCTAATCAGAATCCAAATGAAGAGATAATCCGCTTATCTATGGAGTTGCAAAAAGAAAAACAGAATAATTTAAAATCGAATAAAAGAATAGAAGAATTACACGAAATTTTGAAAGTGACCAATAAAACACTACGCCATGATATTCTCAACCATTTAGCCACTGCAAGTATGGCTTTAGAAATTTATGAAAAGAAAAAAGATGAAAAATATATTAATAGTGCATTCAAAGGTATTCATCGAGGAGTTGATTTAATTAAACAGATGAAGGAACTTGAACCCCTAATTGAATTTGGGCCTGAACCTCGTCCTATAAATATTAGAGAGATAATAGACTCTGTAATGCCTTCTTATAAAATAAATTATTCAATAAGCGGAGACTGTCAAGTATTAGCTAGCCAAGCAATCACTTTAGTTATTGGAAATCTAGTTAGAAATGCTATTAAGCACGGGAATACAGATCGGATTGATTTCAATTTGGTAACTAATGAAAAAAGTTGCGAGATTATTATTTCAGATTACGGAATAGGAATTCCTTTGGAGTTAAGAGAAAAGCTATTTGATGCAGGATTTAGTCATGCTGAGACTAGGGGCGCAGGAATTGGATTATTCATAGCAAAAAAATTTATAGAACTATATGGGGGAAATATTAGAGTTCAGGATAGTTTACCCCAAGGAACAACTTTTGTTATTACTTTGGAAAGGGCGGTGTGATATCTTTATTAAATAAATAATAGCCATAGGCCAATAAGCATTATGGCAACGCCTAGCAACCTTTCTTTTATATTCTCTTTTAGTATTTTCCCTGCCAAAATAACTGTGATAATCATAGCAGTCATTGAAGCGGGCTCAGCAATACTAACTTCAATGCCTGTAAAAGCAATTAATAAGAATAAGTATGAATATGCATTTAATCCTCCACTTAAAGTTGCAATTTTAGTTTTTTCTTTAAATAATTTAATTGTAGTTGATAAATTTCTTTTAGCTATAATATGTACAAGCAAGAAAAGAGATATGCCTAAATTGAGGTAAAACGCATAGAGTATCGGGGGTGTAATTTTTATCGCATTACCATCAATTGTTCTACCAACCGCAATTAAAAGTGATGCAATTATCATGTATTGGCATGATTTGTCTAGAAGAATTGCTTTAAATGATTCTATAATATTTCTTTTTCTGTTTAGAAATGAAACGCCATAAAATAAGAATAATAATCCAAGTACTTTGAAAAGAGATAATTTCTCGCCTAGAAAAGTCACTGCCAATATCAATAGGAAGAATACATTGAAATTGTATAGTGGGCTTACTAAAGAGGCTTCGCCCTCTGATAATGATTTAACATATAGCCAAAATGCAATCGAATAAACAAAACTACTCAAAGTAACATAAAATAAGATTGAAGTATTAAGTACAATATCTACAAAAAAAAGTGCAGGAAGTAAAAATATTGTTCCCAAACCAAAAAATAGAAAAGTACCACTAATACTATCTGATTTTTCTCCAAGTTTTTTTACTAGAATTCTTTCCCACCCTAATAGAATAATTCTGCCACCTAGGGCGAGATAGGGGATTAGCATAAGATGAGGTATGATAACGAGTATATAAATCTTTAATAAATTATGCGCAAAATTTATATATATCTAAATGCTTACTGTATTTATGTTTGAAGACTATCTGATGGAGCTAGAGCTTCGAGGTCAATCTAAAAATACAATTAGAAATTATGGTTACACTTTGTCCAATTTTTTCGATTTCACGAATAAAAATCCCGAATCAGTTTCTGAATTGGACATTAAACGTTATATGATCCATCTAAAAAATGAAAAAAATGCGACTAATAGAACAATTCATAGGCATCTCAACGCATTGCGTTCTTATTTTAGATACCAAAATATTGACATTGCAGACAAAGTAATGCTGCCAAAACTGTCCAAACCTTTGCCCAAATTTTTAACTAAAGAGGAAATTAAAATTCTTCTCGAGGAGCCTGGTAAATTACGTGATAAATGCTTAATCCGATTGTTGTATTCTACTGGTTTAAGGGTGTCAGAGTTAGTTAAACTTAATAAAAATGATATAAAAACTGAATCAATCCATGTTGTATCTGGTAAAGGATCTAAAGATAGGATCGTATTTGTAGATTCTAAAACTAGAGAAATGTTAGATCGTTATATATTAGAGAGAAACGATACAAACGAAGCTCTTTTTTTGAGCAATCATAATGAAAGAATATCTGCAAGGACAATTCAATGGTTGATAAAGAAATACTCTAAAGAGGCGGGAATTGAAAAAAAAGTTACGCCGCATGTATTGAGGCATTCATTTGCAACTCACATGCTAGAGGGCGATGCGGATATAGTAGTGATAAAGGAACTTCTTGGGCATTCCAATTTGTCTACTACTCAGATTTATACCCATGTAACAGATGAAAGAAGAAAGAAAGTTTATGATAAAGCACATCCTCTATCTAATGAATAAATTTAAAAGCATTTACCAGAGTCTTTAAATTGGTGTTTTTATGAGAATAATTCTTTTAGGTCCGCCAGGTTGCGGAAAAGGAACCCAGGCCGACATTATTTCTAAGGATTTTGATATACCTCATATATCTACTGGAGATATACTTAGAGATAATGTCAAAAGAGGAACAGATGTAGGTAGAAATGCAAAAGAATATATGGATTCCGGATGCCTTGTTCCGGATGAAATCATTATTAGCATGATGAAAGAAAGATTTTTAGAAGATGACTGTACAAAAGGATTTTTGCTTGATGGATTTCCAAGAACCATAGCTCAGGCTGAAGCTTTAGATGATTTGTTAGATCAAATGGATATGTCCTTGGACTATATTGTAAATATTGATGTCAAAGATGAAGATATAATCAATAGAATCTCAAAGAGATTATCATGTCCAA
Organism: Methanofastidiosum sp.; assembly: GCA_035362715.1. NCBI lineage: Archaea > Methanobacteriati > Methanobacteriota > Candidatus Methanofastidiosia > Candidatus Methanofastidiosales > Candidatus Methanofastidiosaceae > Candidatus Methanofastidiosum > Methanofastidiosum sp. The sequence goes on along the minus strand of DAOSDU010000005.1, from coordinate 76,341 downwards.
ACTGTGGAGAAGTCTATAATTTACTTTTCAAGAAACCTAAGAAAGAGATGTCATGTGACACGTGTGGAGGAAAGCTTCATCAAAGAGATGATGATAAAGAAGAAGTGATAAGAAATAGACTTGATGTTTACAGAAAGCAAACTGCGCCTTTGATATCTTATTACAAAGAAAAAATAAAAAATGTAGACGGTAGTAAGAATATCGGTCAAGTCACAAAAGACATTTTTAAGATTCTAAAATCTTAATTTTATTTATTTTCTATTAATCAGAAGATATATACTCGTCCAAAGTCTTAGTGTTTAACCTTAGTTCTATGTTGTTCCCCGTCGATTTAAGATGTTTTTTTGGCATGTTTTTATAGAAGAGTTTGTGATTTTCTCTTTCTTTTATATATTGGGATTCGTAGTAGACTTGCCATATTTTTTCTATGTCAACTTCCTCGTCTGACCCTATTAATAACTTTACTTTCTCTATTATTTCATCTAGACTCCTTGAATCTTCATATCTTTTGTAGAAATTATCCGAATAATAAGATGCCCAAACTCTATGATCATTGCCTAGGATAATCAAATTCTTTTGAAATCTTCTAGCAAAAATATCTGTAACTAACCTTCCTATTTTATGTTCAGGCTTCATATAACCAAAAAGTATCTTATCATTAATTGAATTGAATCTAACAAATCCCCTCATTCGATGTATCTCTGATCTAACTTCCCCAACTTTTCTTCTAATCTTTACTATTTCAGAATCTGCTGAAGTGTTCAAGTCATGCCAAGATATTTTTGTTGATATTTCTAAAAGAATTGTTGGAACATTCTTATTCATTAAAAGATATTCTGATACACTTATTGAGTCTGACATCCAACCCACCGGTCCAATCTAGAATATTCTCCGCCATTTATTTTCAAAAAAGGCGTGGCATTTTTTACTCGTACTCCTAAGTTTAGAAGCTGCTCTCTTTTGTAAATTTTGTTCTTTTTCCTGTAATTCACAATTCTATAAGCGCTTTTTGGCCCTATCCCTGGAACTCTCAAGAGTTCATCATATGATGCATCATTTGGATCAATGGAGGAATCGAGAGTATTCAATGCAATGAAAAGTTTTGGATCTTTATTATTTAGAAATCCCTCTTCATCAAAGGCTATTTTAATTTCATTTTCAGAAAATTTGTACACTCTATATAACCAATCCATCTGATACAATCTGTGTTCCCGCCATGTTGGCTGTGCAGATAATCCTTCTAAAGATGTTGCGGTGATGGGATTAAAAACTGAATAATATACTCTTTTTAACATCATTTCTTTATATTCTTTAAGGGTCCTTTTGAATATATCAAAATCACTTTCCCCACAAGCGCCTACAACTAGTTGAGTTGTCTGGCCGGCGGGCAATTCTTTTTTTAATTCCAATTTTTTGATGTAATGCTGCCTCTTTAAGATATCATTCACATAATTTTTGGTACTACTTAATTCTGAAAGATAATTCTTAGAGGGAGTTTCAATATTTACGCTTAATCTATCGGCCATCTCGGATGCTTGCTTGATATATTCATAGGACACCCCAGGCAAGACCTTAAAGTGGACGTAACCGGCAAAACTATATTTGTCATTTAAAATTTTTAGAGTCTCTATCATTTTTTCCGTAATAAGATCCTCATCTGAACTAACACCAGAACTTAAAAAAAGCCCTTCTATGTAATTTCCCTTGTATAGTGAGATTGTTATCCTTGCTAACTCTTCTGGAGTATACGAGTAAATGCTTTTAGGGCCTTTGTAATCTGTTGAATTTTGGCAGTATTTGCAGTCATGGGTGCAGTAGTTTGTGAATAGTGTTTTGAACATAGAAACACAACGACCATTTGCAGTAAAAGAATGACAAATTCCTGACCTTGTTACATCACCCAAAACTTCATTTTGGTCAACAACTCTCCTAGTTGACGAAGAGGTACAAATATCGTGTTTAGTTCCTTGGCCCAAGGCATCTATTTTTGACAAATCAATATTCTCAAATATTTTTCCCTCATCCCCGATACAATCATACTCGCTTTGAGTTGCAAGATGAACTATTTTTTCAAGGGAAGTCATAAAAAACTGCTATTATCTTTTAATATATAAACTTAGAGAGAATTATTTTATTTTTGAGATAAAGAAATAGATATTATTTAAAATAAAACTTTTATTTTGAAAGATTCTTCTTTTTAATTACAGTTCCGTTTACATTTCCTCTAAGCGCTTCTATCAAATTACCTTTTTTAGTTAAATTAATAACATCTATTTCTATGCCCATGTCAAATATTGGAAGTATCTCTGAAAATTTACCTTCCATACCGCCGGAAGCATCTCCAGTATCTTTAGCAAATTTAAAAACTTCTTTGATATTGTCTTCTGTTATGGTATCAATTAATTTAACATTTTCTTTCTTCGGGTCCCCCGTATATATTCCATCTACATCTGTTCCGAATATAACTCTTGAAGGCTTAAGTAGTTTTGATAGGTAAGATACTATCTGATCTCCTGATAATATTGAGAATACTCTAGTTCTATCAAAGACAAGATCTCCAGTAAATACAGGCAGTAGCCCAAGTTCTATCGCCCTTAGCAAAGGTTCTTTATGGAATTCAACAATCCTGCCGTTAGATGTAATAAAGTTAGAAAAAGTACCTATCTTTACAGGTGTTAATCCATTTTGCATCAGAGATTTTAGTACAATGCTGTCAAGTTCACTTATACTAGCTCGTGTTTCAGAAAAACCTTTAAGTTGATAATCATCAAAATAACCTTTTCCCAAAGAATATTTCTTTGCAATAGGGTGCCCATAAGAGCCAGCTCCGTGAATCAATATCGATACTCTTCCAGCCTCTTTAATTTCTTGAGCAAGAGTAGAAATTACTTCCATATTTGGGGTAAAGTCTTCACTTTTTTTAGTGATTGCTGAGCCGCCTGCTTTTATTATAATCATAAAAATAGAATTATATATGTTAATAAAAAGTTTCCTATTGGGCTAATAATTTGCATACAAAGGATTAGAAGATTTATTTAAAGCCTCAACTTTTTCAATAAAGATTCCCATTAGAAATCCAAGGATAAAAAAGAATCCCAGAAGCATAAAGCTAAGCATTACTATAGACGTCATGAAAAGATTGAAAACAAACATCTCAAATCCTATAATGCATCCCAAACTGAAAACAATTAGCGAGCCTAAGTTTGACATTTGCATATCTCTTTTTTGTGGCACCTTGTCTATAACATCATCGATGAGTGTCTTGACTTCATTTATTAATTGTAAATCATCATGTTGCTTGGAAGCCATAGGATGTATAATCTAAATATCCTTTATAAATTTTGTGGTTTAATAGCTATTTTACGGCCATATATTAGTAAATATAACTAAAATATAGATTCTTCAAATAACCTAAAATTGTTCAATATATTTTTCAATACTATAAAATAATTTATAACTATTAAAAGTCAATAATAAACCGAAAAGTTTATATATATGAATACTGATACTTATTTAAGTATTACAACTTTTCAATTTTTTTGTTTTAGCTATTTATATCAAAATGAAGTCAAAAAATGAATGGACCAGTAATTATGTTATCATTCTTAGATAAAGAGTACCTCGATATGACTATTTCTAAAGATGATTTATCTAGAGAATCTCTAATTATTTTAGATTTAGTTCCAGGAATAATTCATGAAATTAATAATTCTTTGGCTTCAGCTATGGCTAGTACTGAAGTACTACAAGAAGAAATGATTAAATTAAGAAAAGAAACAAGTGAAAACAACATTAATATTAATTTAGTTAATCACATAGAAAAACTTTCTATTCTAAACAAAAATGGCACTCTAAAAAATCAAAATATCATAACGGCTTTGTTGAAGGAAGAAATTAATACCCTAAAAGATCAATGCCACAAAAAGAACACAGAAGATCCAAAATTCGATCTTCTCCAAAATCTATTAGACTTAAACATGAGAAGTGCAAAAAGAATAGAATTAATAGTCAAAGCGTTCAGAAAATTAGTTTACTTTGAAGATGATATAAATCTAATAGATGTAAATGAAGTAGTTAATACTAGTATACTCCTATTAGCAGAACAGTTAAAAAATAAATATACAATTCGAGAAGATTTTAGTAAGCTACCTTTGGTTAGTTTCAACTTTCATCAATTAAACTATATTATTATCTGTATATTATTAAAAACTATTGAGGTTATGAATTCAGGTGAACTTCACTTTAAAACATTTGAAACTGATAGTGATGTCCATATTATAATTGAATTAAACGCAGGAGAAATATCTCAAAAAAATCTTGACGCCATGATAAATCAAAACAATCCAGAATCAAAAATTGATATAGGTTCAATAAACAAATTGCTTCAATATAAAAGTGGAACTTTAGATATAAAAAAGCTAAATGAAAAATTCAGTTTAGATCTCAAAAATAATATGAGTGCAGGATTAGTATTTGATATAAAATTAGATAAGACTACTACCATAAATTCCAACTTAGATAAAAATATTGTATCAAAAGTAAATATAGACGAATATAAATTGAATGAAAAAGAATTTCAAGAATTTAACTTGGACTCAGCTCTCGAAACAAATAAAGAAAAAGGGAACTCAAAAAATATTTTGATTGTAGATGATAATCCTGAAACATTAGTTAGTTTATTTTTAGCATTAAAAAATCTAGATTTAATTAATAAAGTTATTATCGCTAAAAATGCTGAGGCTGCATTAGAACAATTTCAAGAACTTGATTTTAATTTAGTCATATCTGATTATAAACTACCAGGAATGAACGGAATTAATTTTTTAAGTTGTATAAAAGATAAATATCCAGATACTACTAGAGTTCTTATAACAGCATTCCTGAATAATTCATTAAAAGAAGAAGCTGAAACTAAGGCATCAGTAAAACTTTTACTAGAAAAACCTTGGGCCAGAGATAGCTTGAATAAGTTAATACAAGAAATCGTTGAAACAAATTAAAATAAATATAAATAAAATGAATACTATTTTTCTATTTCAACAATTGCGGCAGTAGGTGCATTCTTCTTTATACTTTCAATTCCGTTCATGCAAGATGTTTTTGATTTATATCCTTCGCTAACAGCTATAACTTGCCCGTTCCCCGCTTTTAATCTAAATCTGTACTCCCCTGCTTTATCTTTATACACTTCAAATTTTGTCATAATTACACCATTTCTGTTTTCTTTTTCATATTTAAAAAGTTAACTAATAAAAATTAAATTCAAAAATATGCCGGTATCATTTCCGTTTTTTTGTTTCCATTTTCATTATACGATATTTCCCATTTTGGGATCCAGGCCAATGAAATCATTTTGATTTCTATGTCCGATTTTTTAGGCTGAATTATGACTTCTTTGACTTCACTTATTTCTTTTTCTCTTCTTTGTTTTATGATTTCTATTTGGGCTTTTAGTTCATTTTCCAACGATTCCATTTCTTTACCAAGAGATACTATGTCCTTCTGGGCTTTATCTATATCAGCAGAAACTGTTTTGCTCTTTTGGTATTTGGTCATTGCTTTGGAAGCAGAACGAGTAGATCGCCTTCCCATAAACATACCAACAACAGATTCTCCCGCAGACAATAAAGCCTCTTGTTTCAATGAGCTAGCAGAAGCTTGTTTTTTCATAAGAATATCTTGGGCCTTGCTCTGTTTTACTTTGAGTTTTTCAAATTCTTTGGCATATTTTTGTTCAATTTTGTCAACTTCGTCATCTCTTGTCTCTCTTGCCATCTGATTTATTTTTAGAATAAAATCTCCTTTAGATTCATTAGGTTTTGAATACAATTTTAGGAGGGGGCTGTGGTAAAGTTTGAAATTACTGTTGTAAAATAGAAAATCTGTAAAACTTTTCTTTAGCTCATTAAAGTCTTTGGGATCATTTAAATTGCTTGGAATCTCTGAGAATTTTGCGTTTCCTTCCGGATCACTTAAAAAATTCGATATTTTTATTTCTTCAGATTTTTCCCAGTTCATAAATTCAGATGAGTACAGCATTAAATTTCTTTCTTGGTCTTCTTTTAATTCAATATTTTTATCTTGGAAATGAATTACTGCTTTTCCAATTACTCCTGGATTATAGATAAGAGATGGTTCTCCAAAAGATAGCTCTTTTTGATTTCTGTTCTTTATCTCTTGAATGGCAAGAGCTGAGCTTTTGATTAAAGGAACAAATATTTGTTGAATTTCGCTTGAAATAGTAGGGGGCGCACCAGTGCCCTTGTTTGAGGAGATTTGAGAAGGTGGTGTTTTAATAGTTGAAGAAACTTTAATTTCTTGAACTTTATCCTTCATTATTAATTTTACCTCACTCTTAGTCATTGGTCCCCTCAAGTAACTCATCGCCCATCTTGTCTGGAAAATAACTGGATTTTTTGCGTGAACACTATGGAAAATAAATACTCTTTTTCCGAGATTTGAAATTAACTTATCCATCTGTTCTCTATTTACAGATTCGTTAGAGCTAGAACTAATAGTATCTAAACCTTCGAGTAATCTTAGTTTATCTCTTTCTGTTTGAAGTCTACCTATAAACCATGTGCCTGCATTACTCAATCCTTTGTAATCTAAATCCACGGGATTTTGGGTGGCTAACATAATTCCAACTCCAAATGCCCTAGCCTGTTTTAATAAAGTAAGAAGTGGTTTTTTACTCGGAGGATTAGAAACCGGAGGGAAATACCCGAATATTTCATCCATGTATACCAACGTTCTAAGGCTATTAGTTCCACTTTGTTTTCTCATCCATGATATGATTTGATTAAATAAAAGAGTAACAAAGAACATTCTTTCCGAATCACTTAGGTGCGCAATATAAAAAATTGAGTGTCTTGTTTTGCCATCTTTATTTGTTATAAACCCTGAAATATCAAGTGGATGGCCTTCAAGCCAATTTTTAAAACTTGGAGATGCAATAAGGCTATTGAGTCGCATTGATAGAGACATCCTATCCTTTTTTGCGAAAAAAGTATCAATTTCAAAGACCCCTAATGTTCTAAAAGGTGGATCTTGAATTGAAAGAATTAGTTTTGCGATATCTAGATTTTGGTTTTTGCTCCAGAAATGTTCAAATATATTTGATAGTAGAATATGTTCACGAGAGTTAATGGGATCGGCTTCAACTCCAATTAAGCCTAGTATTCCACTGACAATTCCCTGTATCTGCTCTCTAATGAGTTCTGAGTCTTCTTCCCAGTCAATTGAAGGTGCATCAAAAGAATGCAAGATTGAAACAGGGGCACCAGCTTCACTCCCTGGTGTGTATATCACGAACTCAGCGTTCTCTCTTAACATTTTAATCCTATTCTCATCTTGCCCCCAGTCTGCCAATCCCTTTTTCCACATCTCTGCTTGCTGGGCTGCATAATCCTCAACACTCATTCCTTTTCTTTTTGCCTCGTCTGGGTCTACCCATTGAGAAAAATTTTCTTTTTTTAATTCTGGAAAAGTCAGTAATAAGTTTGTTATATCTCCCTTTGGGTCAATTATTATTGCCGGGATATTATCTATAGCTGCTTCTTCTAAGATATCTATGCAAAGACCAGTTTTCCCACTTCCCGTCATACCAATGCATACCGCGTGAGTTGTAAGGTCCCTTGAATCGTACATAACTAGTTTATCTGTCAGTGTGTTATTCTTCATATCATATTCTTTACCCAAATAGAATGAGCCCAATTTTTCAAAGTCCATTTTTTGTCACCTACCTAAATAGCGATTATGTTATATATTTTATTTTTGTAGTTAATAAATCTATACCAAAAAGTTATACTAAATTTTTTTAATAGGCTGTCTTAGAACTGTTTTGAGTGAATTTGGAGATATTTTTCTAGGGTCTGACAAATATATTTCATGATGCAGTCCATTTTCGGTAAGATTATTATCTTTGATAAACTCTTTCATTTTTTTTATTGTTTCTTTCTCTTCATCATAAGAACCAACATGCATTATCTGAACAGAAAGGCCCTCATCATATGATTCAAATTTTATCTTATCAATTGAAGGATTGTCTTTATTTCTTTTTGATGACTCTATTGCCGATTTCACAATTTCATTGTTGACAAATTCAGGTTGCATGATCATTATTTTCCATTCAAATCTATCTTTCTCCGTTAAATTGAATTCTTCTCCACTGATCCACCAAAGCCCTTCAAGGGGAGGAACTACATATTCAAAATATCCTTTAGGGGCAGTACCTTTTTTTGGACTCATTTTTATAGAATATGAAACAGTATAAAGAGCTTCGACAGCTTCCTGAAACTCTTCGGATTTATTGGGATTTCCTTTTCCTATAATTGTTAGAAAGTTCATTGTTGGGACATTAACAATTGTAAAATCATTTTGTGACGGTAAGTATAGATCTTTTAATGTTTTTTTAAAATCAATTTTTTCCATAATTATAATTAAATGATTTACTTATTAAAATTTATTATGAAAACTAATTGTGGCATGCCAACATTTAAATAACATTTTATTTTCAATAAAACGTCTATGTTCTTATTTGGGATTTAAATGGAAACTGAAAAAAGATTGAAATATGTTGGAGTAATAATGAACGCATGGCTTTATGGGGTGGAAGATACTGCAAACTTATTTTTTGATAAACCAAAACTATTCTATAGAAAATGGGGCGCAATTGCCATTAGGCCATTTATAGAGTCCTGGAAGGATTTAGGTATAGAATTTCAGAAAGGGCTAAGCCCTTATAATAATGCAAAAATGTTCATTGATGCACTTGTAAAATCTAATTTCATGAACGAAGACGATTTTGATATGTGTGGTGACGATAATAAATTTGTATTTAGTGCAATTAGATGCCCATATAAAGAACATTGTGGAAGATTATACTTTGAGAAAAAAGAGCTGGCATGTCTAAGGGCCATAACTCTCTTAGGGGCTATGGATTTCAACAACGAAGGGGATTCATTGAAATATAAATATGATTTTGAATTTATACTAGAAAATCCCTGTACCCTTATTTTTGAGAAATTCAAAGATTAATAATCCTATTTTTTTAATATCTTTATGCAATTTACCCAATATTTTGGGATAACTTAATATATGCTTAAAACTAGTAATAATTGTAATAAAAACTAAACTAGAAATAATTATATCATTTTAAATGATTTTTATGAATACCGAATTTAGTATTCCTGACGAAAAAAATAATTTTGAAGAGTATTTCTCTATTTTTGAGAATATTAATGAAGCAGTATGCATCAATACAAAAGAAGGCATAATATTTTTTGTTAATAGGTCTACCTTAGATTTATTTGAATATTCGATAGACGAAATAATTGGCATGAATATAACTGATCTTTATGCCAATCCTGAAGTTAGGCCAGAAATAATTAATATTTTAGAGAACAAGGGTGAAATAAAAGATTTTCCTGTTAAATTAAAGAAAAAAATGGTGAAATAATTAATTGTGAATTTAATACCAAAGTTAAAAAAGATGAAAAAGGAAATAAAATATTTTATGGATTTATTAGGGATATAACTAAAAGAAAAAAAATTGAAGATAAAATAAGAGAAAGTGAAGAGAAGTATAGGACTTTATTTGAAAATGCAAGTGATTCTATCTTTCTCCTTGAAAATGGAATTTTTATTGATTGTAATTCTAAAACATTGGATATTTTTCACTGTAGGAAAGAAGATTTGATTGGTAAGAGTCCCGTTCAAGTATCCCCCTCTATACAACCTGATGGCATGAAATCAAAAGATAAAGCTAAAGAAAAAATACAAGCTGCATTAAAAGGTAATCCTCAATTTTTTGAGTGGAGACATAGGAGACCTGATGGAACACTTTTTGACACTGAAGTAAGTCTAAATGTCATTGATATGTCCAAAGGGAGGTATATACTCGCGATAGTAAGAGATGTCACTGAAAGAAAAATTATTGAAGAAAGAATAAGGAAAAGTGAAGAGAAATTTAGGACAATCTTTGAAGCATCGGCAGATATTATTACTTATGTAGACCGAAATGGAAATATAATTGATACGAATACAAAGGTAAAAGATATCCTTGGATATACAAGGGACGAGATTGTTGGAAAAAATTTTAGAGAGTTAAAACTTATAGGTATTGAAGAATTACCTAAATTGATTAAACTCTTCATAAAAACAATTAGAAGTGGAAATGTTTCAGATAAAACTGAAATTACCCTTAGGAATAAGAATGGAACTAAAGTGCAATTTGAAGTTGCAACTAAATTTATTAAAGAAGAACAGCATATTGTAGGGGCCGTATCTGTTCTTAGAGATATAACTGAAAGAAAAAAAATAAAAGATGTGTTAGAAAAAGAAAAAGAAAAGCTATATTCACTACTAAATGAATTGCCTGGGTACGTATGTTTGTATACTTCTGACCTATCGATTAATTTTTCCAACAAATATCTAAGTGAGAGGTTTGGCAAAGTAGAAGGAAGAAAATGTTTTGAAATCTTTCATGGATATAAAGACCAATCATTAGCCCCTTGTAATAATTGCCCTGTTTTAAGGATATTTACTACAAAAATCCCTGAAACTTCTGAAAGAATACAAAATGATGGTCAAGTCTACGAAGTTCATAATTATCCATTTTATGATAGCGACGGCAATATGTTAGTATTGGAATTTGGAATTGACATCACAGAAAAAAAACTTGCAGAGGATAAAATTAAAGAATTAAACGATGCTCTAAGGTTGCTGAATAAGATTTTGAGACATGATATCCTGAATAATCTCATGGTAATTAGTGCTAATATCGAAATGGTGGACACGGAAAACAAAGATAGGATAAACAAAGCCTTTGAATATATAGACAAGAGCGCAAAATTGATTAATAGAATGAAAGAACTTGAATTATTAGTTTCAAGTGGATTTGAACTAAAAAGTTATGATGTTAAATCAATATTAAAAGAGATTTCTAAAAACTATTCTGGAATTAAAATAAATATTAAAGGAAATTGTTATGTTTTAGCAGATGATGCATTAAGTTCTGTATTCGATAATATAATTAGAAATGCCATTATACACGGCGGTACAAATAAAATTGATATTCAAATAAGCATTGGAAAGTCTTACTGTGAAATAAGATTTATTGATTATGGTATTGGGGTGCCTGACAATGTGAGGGACAGAATATTTGAAGAAGGATTTGCCTATGGTGGGAATAAAGGAACTGGACTAGGATTATATATTGTAAAAAAAACTCTTGAACGATATGGTGCAGCTATTAGAGTTGAAAACAATTTACCTAATGGGGCAGTATTTATTCTGAAATTTAGAAAAGGGGGTATGGGCAATGGATAATAATACCCCTGAAAAATTATTAAAAAGAATTGATCAGCTTAAGGAAGAAATAAGATTCTACAAATCCATAGCTGATTATACATATGATTGGGAATATTTAGTAGACATTAATGGAAATATCCTATATGTTTCACCATCATGTGAAAGAATAACTGGATTTACTCCGGCCGATTTTATTGAAGATACTAAATTATTGGAAAAGATTGTCCACAAAGAAAATAGATTTGAGATATCAAGGCATTTTAAAGAAGAATTAAAATCTGATGACAATTATTCATTTGAGTTTCGTATCACTTCAAAAGACGGCAAAGAAAAATGGATTGAGCATAAATGTCAAGCAGTATATGACGAACAACATAGTATAATAGGAAGAAGAGCTTCGAATAGGGATATTACAGAAGGAAAATATAGATCGTTATATGCATTAATGAACGAAGGGATGGCTTTACATCAAATTGTTTATGATGACACAGGTAATCCAATTGATTATTTAATCTTAGATGTTAATCCTGCATTTGAAAAAATTACTGGCCTTAAAAAAGAAAATATTATTGGGAAAAAGGCTACAGAAATCTATAAAATTACTAAGGCCCCTTATCTTGATATCTACTACAAAGTTGCGATTAATGGAAATCCAACTAGATTTGAGGTAGATTATGAACCAATGGGGAAAAGTTTTAGTATATCTGCATTTTCTCCAGAAAAAAATAAGTTTGCTACCGTCTTTGAAGATATAACGGAAAGAAAAAAAGCCGAACAATCTCTCAAAAAAATAGAATGGCTCTTGACAAAAAGTAGCAATATAGAAATAACAAACAAAGAGGAAGCTCAACCCTATGGCAATTTGTTAGAATTAAACACCAATCGTTTGATATTAGATTCAGTTGGAGAAGAAACTCTTTCATATATTGTAGGGGATTATCTGGATTTATTAGAAACTTCTTCTGCCATATACGAAAAAAATGGGGACTATGCTTATGGGATATTTAGTTCGGGATGGTGCAAACAACTAGATAGAGCTTCACGAGAACTTTGTAATACTAAAGACAATAAAGAAGCTTTGGCAAGTGGCAAGTGGCATTGTCATGAATCCTGTTGGGTTAAATCTTCCAAAGTAGCAATCGAGACAGGAAAACCATCTGACATCGAATGTCCTGGAGGTATCCATCTTTATGCAGTTCCCATCTTTGCCAAGAAACAAATCATTGGTTCAATTAATTTTGGATATGGTGACCCCCCCAAAGATCCAATTAAATTAAAAGAAATCTCAAAATTGTATAATTTAAGTATTGAAGAATTATTCAATGAAGCGGATAAATATGAAACTAGACCAAAATTTATTATTGACATAGCAAAAAAACGGTTACATACATCTGCAAAATTAATTGGTGAAATAGTTGAAAGAAAAATCACCGAAGAAGAACTAGTAAAAAACGAAAGAACATTAAGGGTATTATTTGATTCAGCACCTATTGGAATATGTCTGTTGAAGGATCGAAGATTTCAATGGATTAATAGAAAAATGGCCGAAATATTAGGATATAGTCCAGAAGAATTAGTGGGACAAAATACTAGGGTGCTATATGATAATGAAGAAGAATATGACCGAGTTGGTAAAATATTATACCCTTCAGGAAATAATGCCAATTCTATGGGCGTTGAATCGATACTCAAAAGAAAAGATGGTACTCTAATCAATTGTTCTACTAGCATAAGTGCTTTAGATCCTTCAGATTATTCAAAAGGATTCATAACAACTTTAATGGACATAACTGATAAGAAAAAGCTGGAACAACAAATTATTAAATTAGCGAAATTTCCATCTGAAAATCCAAATCCAATTCTTAGAGTTTCATTGGATGGTGAATTGCTATATGCAAATAACTCAAGTTCTGAATTATTATCTTTTTGGAAAATTAATACGGGAAATAAATTACCAAATGAGATTATTAATTTCATAAATGAAGCTTTATTATCTAAAAAACAACTAAAGAAAGACATTATTGTGCACGATAGGATATTTTCCGTTACTTTTGTTCCGTTTCTGAATGAATCATATATTAATATATATGGTAAAGATATCACTGATGAAAGAAAGGCTGAAATGGCCTTAAGGGAAAGCGAAGAGAAACATCGCTTACTCTTTGAAACAATGATCCAAGGAGTAGTATACCAAGATTCTGAAGGAAATATAATATCTGCCAACCCATCTTCTGAAAAGATTCTTGGACTAACTATAGATCAAATGAAGGGCAGAACCTCAATGGACTCAAGATGGAGAGCGATACACGAAGACGGAACAGATTTTCCTGGGGATATTCACCCTTCAATGATTTCTTTAAAAACTGGAAACATAGTTAGTAATGTATTAATGGGTGTCTTTAATCCAAATTATGGGGAGTATAGGTGGATCAATATAAATGCAGTTCCATTATTCAAAAATAATTCTAAAAAACCATATCTGGTATATACTACTTTTGAGGATATTACTGAAAGAAAGAAGTCTGAAGCAGAGATACTAAAATACCAAAATCATTTGGAAGATTTAGTTGCAGAAAGAACAGCTAGACTTGAAATCATAAATAAAGAATTAGAGGCTTTTTCATATTCTGTTTCACATGATTTAAGAGCACCTTTAAGGGCTATTGATGGATTGGTCAAGCTTTAGATGAAGAATATGGGAATGAATTGGGTGAAGAAGGAAAGCACTATCTCAAAAGAATTCGTAATGCTACAATCAAGATGGGAAATCTAATAGATGATATGTTAAAATTATCTAGAATTTCAAGGTCTACAATGAAATATGAAGAAGTTAATCTAAGTCAAATGACAGGAGAGATACTATCCGAATTAAAAAAATCTGACCCCAAAAGAGAAGTAAAAATCAAAATTGTAAAAGATGCAATAGTTAATGGCGATTCTGGTTTATTGAGAATTATGTTAGAGAATCTTTTGAATAATGCGTGGAAATTTACTTCTAAAAAAGAGAATTCAATCATAGAATTTGGGATTTTGGTAAAAGAAGAGAAAAATATATATTTCATTAGAGACAATGGGGTAGGATTTGATATGGAATATGCAGATAAGCTATTTACTCCTTTCCACAGGCTCCATTCGGATGAGGAATTCACTGGAACGGGGGTAGGACTTGCAAATGTTAATAGAATCATTAATATGCATGGGGGAAAAATATGGGCAGAAGGGAAAGTTGGGGAAGGAGCAACATTTTATTTTACAATTTGATTGGAGGTGTTTATGAAAAACAAAACAATATTATTGGTAGAGGACAATCAAGACGATATTGAGCTTGCAATTAGGGCATTTAAGAAGAATAATATAGCAAATAATATCGATGTAGTAAAAGATGGGGAAGAAGCTTTAGATTATCTATTCCAAAAAGGAAGATATTCTCACCTAACTGTTGACGACTATCCTGAACTAGTTCTTCTAGATTTAAAACTTCCAAAGCTAGGTGGATTAGAAGTGCTTAAAAAAATCCGTGAGAATAAAAAAACTTCATTAACTCCGGTTGTTATACTCACATCTTCCAGAGAAGAACAGGATTTGTTAAATGGCTACAAAAATGGAGCAAACAGCTATGTCCGAAAACCTGTAGATTTTAATCAATTTATAGATTCAGTAAAACAGCTTGGTTTGTATTGGTTAGTAATAAATGAACCCCCTCCTAAGGAGATTTAAATGGAAAAGCCACAACTTAGAATACTATTGGTAGAAGATTCAGTAGACGATGCTGAACTATTAGCGCGATTAATAAAAAAAGGTGGCTATTCTGTTTACTATGAAAGAATCGATACTGCAAAACAAATGGTGGAAGCTTTAACAAATAAGCAATGGGATGTTATAATATCTGATTACAAAATGCCTAATTTTTCAGGGATCAAAGCTTTAGAAATTTTAAACGAATTTGGTATAGACATACCTTTTATCTTAGTTTCAGGAACAATAGGAGAGCAATTGGCCGTCGAAGCAATGAAAAAGGGTGCAAATGATTACCTCATGAAAGATAATCTTTCAAGATTAGTTCCAGCAATTGAGAGAGAGCTTAAAGAATGTAAAATTCGTAATAATGAAAGAAATGCACAAAAAGAAATAATCAAGCTAAATAGAATCTATACTATTCTAAGTGACATAAATCAAATGATAGTTAGAAGTCACGATAAACAAGAGATTTTTGATAAGGCATGTCAAATAGCCGTTGATAAAGGACAATTTGTTTTGGCATGGATTGGTTTATTGACCGAAGATGAAGAGACCTTAAAACCAGTTGCCTTCGCGGGATTAGGGGATTTTGAATCTTTATTTGGCAAAGCAACTTCTGGAGATACTAACTGGTCAAACAGCTTTACCTTTAATACACTAAAAAGTGGAGAAACTAAGGTTTTTAATGATATTCAAAAATATCCAGAATTAAATAAATGGAAGGAACATTTAGATAAAACAGGGTTAACTTCCATGGCAATTGTTCCTCTAAAAATTAAGGGAAAGTCAATTGGGGCATACTTCTTACATTCAAATGAAATTGATTTTTTTAATAAAGACGAGATAAAACTTCTTGAAGAACTTGCAGACGATATATCATTTGCCATAGAATCAATTGAAAGAGAAACTAAACGAAAAGAAATTGAAAAAGCATTAATTGAAAGTGAAAATAAATTCAAATTGATATTTAATAATGCAGCAGTAGGCATAGACCTCATGGACAACAATTATAACTTTGTTGAATTGAATGATAAATTATCTGAAATCTTAGGATATGAAAAAAATGAACTAATTGGCAAAAGTATTTTAGAAGTAACGTACCCCGATGATTTTGAAATTACCAAAAATAGTCTAAATGCTCTTGTTAATGGCGATCTAGAATCATATTTTGTTGAGAAAAGATACAAAAAAAAGGATGGGAGCGTATTTTGGGGTGAGTTATTCGTATCCGGTATACGAAAAGAGGATAAAGATTTCCAATCAATTGTGGGTGTTATTGTCGACATTAACAAGCGCAAGCAAGCTGAAGAATTACTAAAGAAAAATGAAGAAAAATATAGAGAACTCGTAGAAAATGCTAATAGCATAATAGCCAAATTCGATAAAGATGGAAGGATTATTTCAATGAATGAATTTGGATTAAAACTTTTTGGTTATAAGCAAGAAGAACTAATTGGAAAAACTTGGGCCGAAACAATATTGCCCAAAGTAGAAAGTACCGGTAAACTTCTGGAAACTCTAGCAATAGACATTATAAAGGACGTTGATAAATATAGTGTTAATCTAAATGAAAATGTAAAGAAAAACGGAGAGCGTATATGGGTATACTGGACAAACAGACCAATAAGAGATAAAGACGGGCAAATAACTGGAATTCTTTCAGTAGGCACAGATGTAACCGATAAAATTATAGCAGAAAAACAAATGGAGAAAAATGTAGAATACTTCGCCCACTTAGTCGACCATATTAGAAATCCTCTAGCAATACTAAGTGGATTTATCCAAGTAAAAGTAGATAATGAAGAAACAAAGGCTAGACTGATAAGACAAATAGACAGAATAGATGATATGATAAAGCAACTTGACAAAGGCTGGATTGACACAGAGGAAACTAGAAAGTTTCTAAAAAAACATAGATAATTCTTTAGATATTTTAGGCATATTTATATTTCTTCCAGTATTAAAGATATCACTTGATCGAGTAAGGTATCACTTTAAAATCCATGATGCAAAATGGTGATATTAGGGGAATTAATATGGAAGATACAGAAAAACTCTATAAAAACTACTATTTTAACGAATTCAAATCTCTTGGAACAGATTATAACGATCCCGAAGAGATTAGAATATATGATGAAAGAATGGGTAAATTAAGAAATATCAAAAAGGAAATTGATGATACTATAAAAATAATTGACCTTAAAAAAGGAGACATCCTTTTAGAAATTGGATGTGGAACTGGAGAATTTTGCATCGAAGCAGCAAAAAGATGTAGTAAAATTATTGCATTGGATGTATCTAAGAATATGCTTGAGTATGCAAAAAATAAGGCCAGTAATAAGGGGATTACCAACATTTCTTTTGTCAACGCAGGATTTTTATCATACGAACATGAAGGGAAACCAGTAGATTTAGTAGTTTCAAGTATAGCTTTACACCATCTCCCTGATTTCTGGAAGTTAATGGCTCTAAAAAATATTAATTCTATGCTTAAAGAAAAAGGCAAATTTTACCTTCACGACGTTGTTTTTTCATTTGATACTAACAATTTTGAAAAGGCAGTTGAATGCTGGATTAATCAAACAAATGATGACAGAATGAAAAAGAATATGGTAAATCATATTAGCGAAGAATTTTCTACAACAAATTGGATAATGGAGAAAATCATCGAGCATGCGGGGTTTTCTATTGAATCTAAAGAATATAAAAATGATTTTTTTGCTTCATATTTATGTACAAAGAACTAAAGATATGGGAGCTTATAATCCCAATACAAGATTCTATTATACATTAAAAATTAAAATTGAAAGACAATTATTTTGAGAATTATATAGTCAATAATCTTATAAAATATAATCTTAGTATTTTTTATAAGGTTGCAATATGAGAAGAATAGTTAGAGTTGATGAAGAAAAATGTAATGGATGTGGAGTATGCTCCATCATATGCCCACTAAAAATCGTTTCAATTGAAAACGGAAAGGCTGTGCTAGATGAAGATTTATGCGATGGTCTTGGAGGATGCGTAAGGAAATGCCCTCAAGAAGCCATGAGTCTAGTTGAAATTGATTAGGGATATAATTTAATGATTTCTTTTAATAATAAATTTTGCGAATGTGGTACTGACAAAGAAACAGAGAAAATAGAAAGAATTTGTTGTTCTTTAGCTACAGTTACATACAAATGCCCTAAATGTGGGAAAAGAATAAAAAACATTGAATACACTTTAGAAGAGGATAAATAAATATGCTAAGGATGTAAAAATGAATCAAATAGTACAAATATTATTCATAATTTTTTTAATTTCTTTCTCTAGTTTTTTCTTTATTTCTCTAATTCAAGCTCAGGGCGAAAAATCAAACATTCAAATAGCAGATATAACATGGTTTCCTAAAAATCCAAAAAAAGATGAAAATGTTGAATTTATAATAATAATCAATAATAGTAAGGGCACCAACTATAACAATATAAATTTGGAGTGCTACTTGAATAGTGATCTAATTGAATCAAAAACAATAAAAGAAATAAAAGATAGTTCTACGTTCGAATATAAATTTACATGGGTAGCCACAACTTCTGATTTTAAAATAACATCTATAATTTATGATAAAAACTATGATAAATTATCCTCTTTCAGTAAACTTTACTTTTCTGGTTACCCTTGGTATATTAAAAATAGTATAGATCAAAGAAAAGGGCCTAGTTTTAACTATTGGTCAGAAAGCGATGAAAATGTATGGATTGATGAAAAAGGGTTACATCTAAAGATAACAGAAAAAGGAGGCCGATGGTATTGTTCTGAAGTTTATTCCGAGGATTCTTTTGGTTACGGGAAATATATTTTTTATCTTGATGGTAGGCCTGATCTATTTGATAGAAATATTGTTTTAGGTCTTTTTACTTATTATTACAACTCTCAAATTTTAGATGAGAATGTAGAAATAGACATTGAATTTAGTAAGTGGGGATCAAACTTACCAAATCTTCTTGCTAGAAATTCCCAGTATGTAATTCATCCATTAAAAAAACAAACTATTCACAGATATAAAATGATATTAAACGGAGATTATTCTGTGCATTATTTTGACTGGAAAAAAGACTCAATAGAATTTAAGAGTTTACATGGACATAACGAGGCAACTAATGATAGGAGATTTATAATAGCTGACAAAAAATTCTTTGGGAAAAACATTCCTGTACCTACAACAGAAACAAAAGTGCATATTAATCTCTGGTTATATGATTCAAATGAAGATAAAAAGGGGGATTTTCCTTTTGATGGGGAAGAACCTGAGATAATTATAAAGGCCTTTAGATTTGAATAATTATTTTCTCCAATACAAGAGCAGTACTGCCATAGGTCAATCGATAAAGTCAGAATAGACTATATGGAAAAGAGCATAGCAGGCAACGTAGCAATATTTTTGAGTCTTGTTAAACTAGCAAAAGAGTACTTCAAACTTTAATTATTTATATTTTTTTAAGTCCTCTTCATTGGATTCAAAAGTACTCTTCTCTAATTGTCCCCATTTTTTTCTTCTAAAAAGAAGGAGTAGGGTAGCTTTAACTCTCCACCATGCAGTTATTTGTCTGTACCCAAAATTTTCTAGAAGAGCTATCATTACTAATTTGAATACATCAAAAGGTCTATTGTACCTTCTTACAGTGAATTCTTCTATTAATAATGAAAATAAAGATATGAGAATTCCAAAAACTATGGCAAGTAAAAAGAATAATATTGCAAAGGTTATATTTAATAATCCCAGTAGATACCCACCAATAAATGCAATATAACCAGTTATTTCAATTATTGGGCCTAAAAATTCAAAAATAAAAAAATAGGGCATCCCGATAGTTCCAACAGTTCCATATTTTGGATTGAATATCATTTTCCAGTGGATACGAAGAGTTTGAATTAATCCCTGATGCCATCGTATCCTTTGTAGTTCTAAAGTTGAATATTTTTCTGGTACTTGGGTCCAGCATACAGGCTCTGGTACAAAAACAACATCGTATTCTTTTTTTATTTTTCTCATATGTTTATGTAGTCTTACAACAAGTTCCATGTCTTCTCCAAGTATATTCGTTTTGTATCCACCAATATTCACAACTGTTTTTACCTCGAATAGACCAAATGCTCCTGAAATAATAAGAAGATTTTTAAGTTTGCTAAATCCCGCTCTCCCACAAAGAAATGCTCTTATGTACTCTACAATTTGGAATCCAGGAAGGATTTCTTTTGGCATTCTGGCTTCCAATACTTTTCCACTTTCAATTCTAGAGCCATTTGCGACTCTAACTATGCCCCCAATTCCGACAACTTTTGAATCTCTTTCAAGATAAGCTTGAATCATTTTGTCTATAGCTTCGGGATCTACTATTGAGTCTGCATCCACAGCTAAAAACAATCTACTTCTAGCGTAATTAAGTCCAGCATTTAATGCATCGGCTTTTCCACCATTTTCTTTGTCTATTACTAATAATCTTTCATCTATTGCAGATTTGAACACATTTGTGACTTTTTTAGTTTGAAGTTTCTCGTTTACGGCTCTAGAATCTTTGAATAAGTTGTATGATCTTCTCAATAATTCTAAAGTATTATCGTTTGAGCCATCGTTAACAACAATAATCTCTATATGCGGATAATCTATTTTGGATATGGCATTAACAGACTCAAGTATAGTATTCTCCTCGTTGTAGGTGGGCATAATAAAAGCTAAAGAGGGTAAGGATTTAGATTTTTTTTCTTCATCTAACTTTACTATAAATGGTAGGAAATTACTATGCCAACGTTCAGTTTGAAATTTTCTCTTGTGATACCAAAGTTTTTGTGAGGCTAATACTAAAAGTACTAAGTAAAAAGAATTCAAGATTAAAAAATAGGCTAATATCATAAGATTATAAGCAATAATAAATGTTACAAATAAATTATCCATAATTATCCACTAGCTCCTTGATTTTCCTTTTTCAGAAATTCCATGACTAAATCTGGGTATTTGTGGTAATATTTCTCAATAATATTCTTCCCGGTAGGCCCTAATTTGCTAAGAGAATAAAATGCTTCCAGTCTCACTTCAAAATCATCATCATCTGCAAGTTTTTCTAATAATTTAAATGAAGTATCATTGTTATAGCCTGACAAAGCTTTTGCTAAACTGGCCCTAATCTGATTATTTGGATCTCCAGAATGTTTCTCCATAACTCTTAGACTCTTGTCAGTGTTAATTTCCCCTAAAGATTTAATTGCCTCTCTTCTTACATCTTTTATTGAATCATTTGCAAGCTTTTCTAGCAATGGTATGGCATATTCATTCCCTTTTGTTCCGAGTAGTATCGCAGCAGCTTTTCTAAAGTCTCTTTTTTTTGAAATAGCCAAAAGCTTTAGGTATGCTGGAGGTATATCCGCAGTAGATAATACGTTGACAAGATATCTATATGCCCACCTAGAACTTGAAGAAAACATTGTATATAAAAAAGGATAGATTTTTTCAGATTTAATTCCAACTAACATCTCAAGTGCTGCATATCTGATTTCAGCTTTTTTATTATCCATTAATTTTAAAGCTAGTGATTCTGCTTCAATTATTTTCATTTTTTCTAATCTATTAAGGGCTTCAACTTTCTTCCACCATCTTCGACTTTTCAATTGTTTTATGTCTTTTTTTTCTAGTTCCCAGATTTTGTACAAATTCCTAAGTAAGTCTTTTTCTTCATTAGATGAAAAATTTAATTTAAGAATCAATAAATCTCTCAAATATTTTTTATCTTTATTTGAGATACCTAAAGAATTTGGATCAATTTCTTTATGAAGAATTTTTGTTAAAATAAAATTGTATTCTATCGATTTTTTATTTTCTGTTCTATCACGATTCCAGTGGATTATAATAGTAACTATGTAAAAGATTAACATTAATGCTAAGAATATTACTAGAGCGATTAGAATTATTTTAACAAATGGTGTCAACCATAAGTTCAATTGTATGTATGCCCGTGTTATGTCTTCAAATGAAAAAATTATATCTCCCCACTATAAAATATTCATTATTATATAAATTATGGCCACTGGAACCAATTGAACACTTAGATTATCGAGTCCATGATTACTTATAGCTTCAGTCAAAGCCGCAACAATCCCACAAATTAATCCCAATATAATTGCTGCAGAAAAGGGCGTTCCTAATGCATACAACCCCATTGAGGCAAATAGTATACTAGTAATTGCAACTGAAATTGAACCTTCAATGCTTCTTGTCACAGGAACTCCAAATAGGGATGGAACTTTGTACCTATGTTTGCCCCATCTTGTCCCCACAGGTTCTCCTATAGCATCACCTATGCCTACAATCAAGTATCCTATTATCGCCAATTTATCAAATAGAATATTACCTATTAACCCACCAAACGCGGTCATTATTAAAGGTATCAATATGAATTTACTTTTTTGTGCTCCGTCTGTAGTCCTAGCAATAGCATTATAGAAGGGTATTTCCTCATTACGATAAACCACATAAAAAATAAACAATGAATTGACTATCCCGTATAGGATGACAAAAGATAGTCCACCAATTAATTGAATAATTGCGGCCGATATGAATGTACTAAAGTGGAATATTTTTCTTGTATATGGAGTTCTTATTTTCTTTTTTGTATGGATATAACCTACAATTTTCATTAAAACTCCAACGTATAGCGCCAAAGGTGGAGTAAAAAGAATTGTATCTTGTATCGATGGGATGGCTTTCTTAATAAACGAATTTATCGAGAATTCCTCTTTTTCAGTTTGTGTTACTACAGAAACATTTTCTTCTATTGGACTGTCTATCGGCTTTTCTTCAAATTTATAAGTGATTTCTAATTGGGGCGGGCCTAATTCAGATCTTAGCTCTTGCTTACTTGAATTCAAATTTGGTCCATAAATGTACCAAGGTCCAGGTCTTGACACTATAGTCTTTATATCTGAGACATTGCCTTCCGAGGCATACCACAAGATTCTATTTGCTATCGCATGATTTCTTTCAATTTGTGCTTCTTCTGTCTGATCGTTGCCTAAATATAATATTCTTCGTATACCGTTCTCATATAGGTACATCCTAAATTCTCTGCCATCTGGGTTAGGGCCAATAGCAACATCAGGCGCAATAACTTCAGCGTATCCATTAGTCATTGGCACAGCAAATGATCTAAATGGGAGGGATGGTTTATCATATAGATAAGATTGAATAAAAGAATCAATCACAGAACTATTAGAAAAGAATGCATGAACAAATAATGGTTTAGGCGCTTTCTTAGCTTTTTTGCTTGCTTCATAAACTGCATAAGAGTCAAAAGGTGATCTTAAAACAGATATATTTTCATAAGGTATTTCATATGTTTGCATTATATTTTTTTCTTCATTTATCCTTTCTGAATCTCCAAAATCAAGAGAATCAAACAAAGAAATAACATATTCTGCATCACCTACTATATAAAAAAATTCATCATCTGTTGGGTAAGGAACAATGAATAAATTCTCATCTAGTTCAATTATTTCTCCCCTTTCAAATCTAGTTTTTAATCTAATAGTTTTCTTTTCAACTGTGCTTTGAGCTTCTTCTAAGGGTATATTATTTTCTATAACTGTTCTTGCAAGTCTGATTCTATCCTTTCCTAGATAACAGTGGACATAATACTTGCCAGTTCCAGTTTTGGCTAATTCTCTAAGCTGGAGTGCTGCTTGTGTGTTTTCACTTACCCAAGGGACCATTGGGATATGTACAAATTCTAGACCGGCATATTCGACATTCAGTCTTTCTTCCTCTATTAATCTAGGTTCAAAAGGTACAACAGCTGGGTGTAATAACGATATAATGGAAGTATATCCCTCCTCTTTTAATTCAAGTAATTTTTCTAGAGTAGGATATTCCCCAAAAGTAAATCTAACAGTTGATATCTCTTCTGGAGTAGAGGAAGTTTCTTGACTAACTCCAAATAAAGTTGGGTTAAGTGATAACCAAAGGACGGAAATAGTTGCTATTGCCCAAAGAGCGGGTATCCCATACTTAACATGTTTTTTGTTTGTTGTATCCACTATATTCATTAAGATAACTGCAGCGGTAAATGATACAAAGATAAAAATTAGTATTGTTAATCTTACTAGCATGCCTTCAAGAGATAAATCTAAGTTACTGGATCTTATGAAACTGACAGGACCCATCAATGTACTAAATCCAATGGTAAATCCTACAAGTAACCAGATAAAAAGAAATGAAAAAATATTCTTAAATGTCAATTTAAACAAATTTTCACCTATGGATAACTATTTAGTATTACTCCCTTTTATACTTAATTGTAATAATCTATAAATTAGATGGCAATATTCTATTTTGAAACTCTAGTAATCATTCCATTGTTCAATCTTTTTAATTCTTTTGTTGTAACTTTAACAAGGGAGTACTCCGATCCCCCACCCCCATACACAACTTCTTTCTCCATTACTTTTAGGTCTATCAGAAAAGTGGCACCATAACCAAAAGGAGGTGTTCCACCACAGGGGTATCCAGTTTTTTCAAGCATTTCATTAGGGGTAGCTATTTTTGGTCTTTCAATATTTAAAGATTTAGATACTCTGCTACTGCTTGCTCTATCTTCGCCTTTGACTATCGCAACAATAAGATCTCCATTAGTATCGATCATACAAATACTTTTGATAAAATCAGTTGGACAAACTTTGGCAGTTTCAGCAGCTTCTGCAACTGAATGACACGATTTATCAAAAATCAACAACTCTGCATCACTACCATTTTCTTTTAAAAAACTATTTAATTTTTTTTCATAATCGTCCATAAATAATAGTCTTGAATTTATTTTAAATATATTACACTTTATTTTTTCCAAACGTTATGGTATAATTAAAAAAGTTTCCAGATACAATATTTAGATTGAAACCTGTTCTTTGAACCATCTTAATTGTTGTCGATTTAAGTGGATAGTCTGGATCAACTATGAATTCAGATATAGAAAGTATCCCATTATTTTTTAAAACTCTATTGATTTCTTTCAAAGCTTTTTCCTTATTAGGTATTTCTTGGAATACTGCTACCATGTAAACAATATCAAAAGATTCTTTACTAAACGGAAGGGCATAAGCACTTGCTTGTACAAGTTTAACATTTTTGATATCTTTATTTTCTATTCTATTAAGTTTACTTGCAACTTGTTTTAACATTTTTATTTCGATATCTAATGCACTAAGAATACCTTTGTTCCCTATGGCTCTTGCGACATCGGTAGTGAAAGCACCACTACCACACCCGATTTCTAGGACAGTCATCCCTCTATCAATCCCACTTCTTGATATTATTTTTTCAGGAGGTTGCATAACTTTCCTTTGTTTACTATCTAGAAATTTACCGATAAAAGAGGGGGCCGGAAATTTCCAGTATCTTCTTGCCAATCTTAATATTAATTGATAAAAGACAAAAATCCCTAAAATGATCAAAACAGATTGAGTTATCATTATTTAGCCATAAACCACTGAACTAAATAAATGTTATTATAAGAAAGTTTTTTATATTTCAAATTCCATTAATAATTATGAAAAATATAATTATTTCTGGAATATTAATTACAATTTTATTCTCTTCAGGATGCTTAGTACCATCCAAGACTACACAACAACCAATAATTACAAATCCATGTGAAAATCTAACTTGCCCAGATAAGTGCATAGGTAATGAACTCTGGTCTCAAGTTTGTGTCAATGGGGAGTGCAAAGATTTCAAGAGAATTGATGAATGTGCTGAATATTGTGGGTGCAAGGAAGATTTATGCAAAGCGATATCATGCAATTACAAATGCATAGGAAATGATCTATGGTCCTATAAGTGTGTCGATGGAAATTGTATTCAAGATCAACTTGTTGAAGAATGTAATAACGAATGTGGATGCAAACCTGAATTAGTTATAAGAGAAATACAGCCTAGTGAAAGCTGGATTTTCAATGATCCTAAAGACACAAGTAAAGTTGTTGCTTTTGGCAATATTTACATGCTTTATACTTCAGATAAAATAGGAGTAATCCTCACATGTAGATCCGACAAATGTCTAGATTATCCTACAGTTTATTATGGCTATAAAAGACAAGGAGAAAGAGAGTTCCATGAATATATCCAGATAGAAGACCTTTCATATTGGAGGCCACCTTTTGACGCATTTTATGTACTTTATTTCAGCCCAGAATACTACATGAAGGTAGGATACGTCGATTAGTGTATTAGATAAATTTTTATAAAGAAATATATCAAAGCATCTATACACTTGGTGGCCAATTTGAGAATCTTAGTAATAACGCAAAAAAAATCTGAAGTGCTGAATAAGTTATTAGAGTCAAAAGATGTAGTTGGAATAATAGAGCCAAGAGAGGATAATAGTTTATCTTCCATAATTGAAAAGGCCATATTTAAAAATGTTAAAAAAATTGCCAAAAAATATCGTGTTCCTTATTTATTGATGAAAGATAAGAAACAGGAAATTCTTAGTTGGATAAAAGATAGAAATCCAGATTTAATTGTTGTATACTCGATGCCTTTCTTACTTAAAGAAGAAATTTTTTCTTTTCCAAAATTAGGGACTATTAATCTGCATACCGCTTTATTACCAAAATATAGGGGTGCAGTTCCTATTTTTTGGACATATTATTTATTTGATAGAGACGCTGGCGTAACGGTCCATTATATCGATAAGGGCGAGGATACAGGAGACATAATATTACAAAAAGATGTAAAGATAGATCTCGGAGAAAGATATTACGAGTTAAGAGCGAAGTTTGAGGCTGCAGGTGCGAAAGCATTAGTAGAATCAATCAATAAAATAGAGTCAGGCAAAGTCCAAAGAAAGGTACAGCCAAAAGAATCCCCCACTCCCCGAGCTAAAAGAGTCAAAAAAGATGATTATTTAAATCTAGTAGACTGGGATTGGGATTTAGAAAGGCTCTGGCACTTTTTTAGAGGCACTGAAAATTACTTAAAATTCCTTCTACTACATAATAAATTAATAGCCAGATTTATCCGAATTGAAGTAGGCAAAATGGAAAAAATTAAACATAGTCTAGATATCGGAAAAAACTACAAAGATAAGAAAGGGAAATTTATTGCGTGCAAAGATGGTAAAATATATTATGAATTCAAATTTTGGAATCCATATAAAAAATGAGTATGGCATTCAGATCGTAACAAGTATATCCTTTAATTCTTTTTTTGATAGTGTGGGCAAAGTATATTCAGTGCTTGGATAACCAACAACTAGGATGAGAAATGGCGCCTCATTTTTGGGCCTATTCAATATTTTGTTTAGGAATGTCATCTGTTCTGGAGTATATGCCAAGGTGGCAATCCCCATTTGGTGTAGTGCAGAGATTAAAAAACCAGTTGCGATTCCAATTGATTCATTTGGGTAATAATGCTTTATTTTGTTTCCTTCTTTATCAATTCCATAAAGTTGGGAGAAAATACATATCAGGTATGGGGCTTGTTCAAGAAAAGGTTTCCTTATATCTAGATTTAAAGGTTTTAGACATTCTCTCCACTCGTCTGATATTTTATAGGAATAGAATTCTTCTTCTACTTTCTCTGCTTCAATTCTTATATTCTTTTTAGTTTCTTGATCTTTGACTAATACAAAAGTCCATGGCTGCAAATTGGCTCTACTTGGTGCTGTGCCTGCAATAGCAATGCAGTTTTCTATAACT
This sequence comes from Methanofastidiosum sp., assembly GCA_035362715.1. Taxonomy (NCBI): domain Archaea; kingdom Methanobacteriati; phylum Methanobacteriota; class Candidatus Methanofastidiosia; order Candidatus Methanofastidiosales; family Candidatus Methanofastidiosaceae; genus Candidatus Methanofastidiosum; species Methanofastidiosum sp. Next base: position 48,567 of record DAOSDU010000005.1, on the reverse strand, counting down.
TCAATAGGTATATGTTTTTTATCGAACAATCTCATTGTTCTTCTTTTTTTCATGAAGGAAAGTAACTCTTTTGATTTTTCAATTATATTATTTTCTGCCCTCATCTTCGCACCTAGTATTATTTTTAATATTTTGAATATATTTGTTTCCTTTTTAATTATCGTGAAATGAATAATTCCAAAGGCCCAACTTATTAAATCTTGCCCTAGTTTCAGCTTCTATGAGTTTAAAGTAAAGGTCTGATTTTTTTTCAGTATAAACCCTGGCATATCCATTTTGGACTAATTCTAAATTAATATTATTGTTATCTATGAATATATATGCCAAAGTCCTACCAAATTCATCTTTTTGTCCCTGAATACTATCATACGAAATATTTACTTCTTTTTTGTACAATCTTTCGTTTGTATAATTAAATGCATTGACTCCCCATTTTCTTAGATGATCATCTGGAAGTCCATACCATTTTTTTTCATTATTTTTAGAATAAGGTTCGGGAGTATCTATTCCAACTAGCCTAACTCTTTCAGTTTTTCCAGATTTTAGGATATCAATGGTGTCACCGTCTATGACTTTTATTACAAGTACAGACTCTACTTCAATATCGGGAGAATAGATTTGTTTTATAGAATCGATACAACAAGTGGAAACTAGAAGTAATAAGAATATTATAGATAATTTTCTCATATTCAATTCTTTGATACTTAATATAAAAATTTATCATTAAAAATAATTAACTATCCTATTTAATGGGCCAGCGATATATTTATAATTCTCTATGTTTAATACAATGAAGATGGACATTAAATCAAACACTGATGTATTTCTTCAAAAAGCAAATACCTTGTGCAAAAATGGCCATGATTTATTAAATCGGCAAGATGATGCATCTTTAAAAAAAGCTATAGGAATTTTAGAAGAAGCGCTAGATTTATTCACACAGTTAGAGTGCCATGGGAGATGCTCCGAGATTTTTAATACTCTTGGGGCAGCATACTGTGCAATGGCCGAATGCGAGAATAGCGAGGATAATTTAAGAAAATCTATTGAATATCTCCAAGAAGCAATTACATTAAATGATTACAATGAATTCCCAATATATCATGCCCTCTCGCAATATAATCTAGGTAACACTTACAGATTTCTTTCAGAACTAAACGATAGAGATACTAATCTAAAAAAGGCATTAGAAGCTTATAAAATTGCAGCTAAAGTTACATCTAAGTATTATTACGGCCCCACTTGGGAAGAACAAACATTTGATACTAGGCTTTATGAAATATCTCAAGAGGCAGTTAAAGAATTGAAAGGAATACTAAATATAAAATAAATAATGCATGAAACTTATCAGTATTACTTGCCCTATTTTGAAGTCTTTGAGCTATTCTCTTTTATGAAGAAACTAGCGATACATGCAATTATAGAAGAAATCAATAAAACTAAAAATGCATTCTGATATCCAATCACGGTATAAGAATCGCCTACTTTTCCATTTAATTCTAAGATATACCCCATCAAAGGTTGATAAATTGCGCCCATTAAAAATGGGAAAAAGTTTGCAATTCCTGTAGAAGTTCCAGCGATTTCAACAGGGTAAAGATCTTTTATCAAGGCATAACCTAATGCCAATGTCCCAACAGAAAATATCCCCATCCCTAGGCAGATTAAATATAATCCAAACGGTGGAATTGAAGATACCAAAAAATATAGAAATACCATAATTACCAGCAATATAACACTTGATACATTTACTACAATTTTTCTTCTTTTGATAATTCGATCTGACAATACTCCCATCAATGGGCTCCCTATGATCATACCGACGGCTATCATTGATAAAACTCTACTAGCTTCAACTTTTGTCATTCCATATATTTGTATTAGGTACGGCCCTCCCCACAGACCGCCAAATGCTAAATATATGGCCATAGTGCAGAACATCCAGATAGACGCAGGCCAGTAATATTTAAGGCTCAATACCATTATGGCACTCTTAATAATTGGGCCCCTCTGTTGATTGGGAGTGCTATTTTCTACAACTGCCGGCATACCAAGTAAAGGTATACTAGATTCTTTAGAAGATTTATGTGTAACAACTGCTGGCATTCCAAGTTCTTGAGGAGAATTTCTTACAAAAATCCAAACTAATAATGCGAGTAGTAATGTTATTACTCCAGTTATTATAAAGGGGATTCTCCATCCAACAGCATTCGATAATAGCGCAAGAGGTATTGTAGACACTAAAAGTCCAATGCCCCCAATAGCTATTAAAAATCCAGTCATAGTTGCAAATTCCTCTCCTTTATACCATTGTGATAAAATTTTTAGTGCACAAACGTATAAAGTTGAAGCGCCAAGTCCTACTAGAACTCTTCCGAGAATTGCCGAAGATATATCCAAAGATAAACCTAGTATCACAGACCCAATTGATGCAACTAAAAAGAATAAGGTAATAGTTTTTCTAGGCCCCCATGAATCTGACAAGATTCCTGTTGGAAGTTGCATTATAGCATAAGGATAAAAATATCCAGATGCCAATAAACCCATTAATACAGCACCGGCTTTTAAGTCATTCATCATGTCTATTGCAACAACGGCAGGAGCTACTCTGTGAAAAAAGACTAAAAGGTAACCAAAACCGATAATCAAAAAAACTAGCAAACGATATGTCTTGAAGTCAAGTTTTGTTGATTTGGTCATCTGATCGCCATTTTATATTTGTTCTTTAATTGAATTATAAAATTATCTAATTTCATTATTATTGATAATATCAAATTAAATCATATTCTATCTCTTCGAATTCGCCGAGATCTTTATTCTTTCTAACATTGTCCCAGGGAAAATATTTTCCATTCATGGCTATATACACACCAACCGGCAAAGTTTGGGCAAAAGCAAGAGCGCTTCCTAGATTGAATAATCCATCAGAACTCCCAAATTTATAAGGAATCATTGCCCCAGTTAAAACTATAGTTTTGTTATTAATATTTTTAGCCAGTAATCTTGCAGTTTCTATCATTGTATCTGTGCCATGAGTTATCAATATTCTTTCTTCTTTTGTATTTATGCAGTTTTCAAGGATAATATTCCTATCTGCATTTGACATATCAAGGCTGTCTATCATCATCAATGTTCTAATATCTACCGATACTCTGCACCTACCCATGTTAAGCATCTCAGGCAGATGCGTATCCTTGAAAAATAGCTCTCCTTTGATCTCATTGTATTCTTTATCAAAAGTTCCTCCTGTGACGAATATCTTGATTTTCATAATATTTATTCTGAGCTCAAACTTAATAAATATGCTTAACGTATTATACAATGTCGCTATCTTTTAATAAAAAAAAGGTGGGTAAATGTCTGAAAAAGAGAGAATTTATGTTATACATAAACATGACGCCACACGACTTCATTATGATTTTAGATTAGAAATTGATGGGGTATTAAAGTCCTGGGCAATACCAAAAATTCCCCCAAGTGTAAAGGGCGTGAAAAGGCTAGCCGTATATACTGAAGATCACCCTTTAGATTATGCTAATTTCGAAGGAACTATCCCTGAAGGAAATTACGGCGCAGGGAAAGTTGAAATATGGGATAAAGGAACATTTGCACTTATAGAAAATGAGAAAGATAAGATAGTAATAGATCTAAATGGTAATAGACTTAATGGGAAATATTGTCTTATTAAATTCAAAGATCAAGAGAGGAACTGGATGTTATTCAAGTGTGGTGAAACGGTAAAGTTAAAAAATACTAATCCTAATAATAATCATGGAAGAGTCAGCTATTAAAATTGGTCAAGATTTTTGGCCTTCGATAAAATTGAAAAACCTTTTTTATACTTACTTACTGCTAATTCTTGTATTTGGTATTCTTTCTTGGTACTTGCCTACAATGGTAGTAGTCTATTTCTTTTCTCCACAAACTGTGAAAATAATTGTTGTTGCAATAACAGTAATTCCTATTGCTATTATTATTATTTTCACCCTTTATTGGATACCCAAATATTATTCTTCGATTGTCTACAAAATGACTGAAACTGAAATTACATGGAACAGAGGTGTGTGGTTTAAAACAATTGGTGTAGTTCCCTACAATAGGATTACTAATATTGATATTAAGCAGGGGCCAATATCCAGAGGATTAGGTATTGCTTCGCTAAAAATACAAACTGCGGGTTACTCTGTATCTTCAGCTTCAGGTGGTTTTTCTGAAATAAAAATAGATGGCATGAAAAATTATTCAGAAGTCAGGGATATGATCTTGGATTTTGTTAGGGGAAAAAGGCCTGTGGCCGTTGAAACTTATGAATCATTGAATGAAGGCGATGTGAAAAAAGAACTAATAAAAATTAGAAAGTTATTGGAAGAAAAACTCAAGTAAGTTGCTATAAATATGCCAATATTCCCATTAATCCATGTATCAATGCAATAACTATGGAAATAATTGCAATTGTTCTATGTGTTTTGAAGTGACTTTTTATTTTTCCTTTAAAAACAGTAGATATTGAAATGGCAATTAAGAAAAGAATTAAAGCCATTACTCCTAAGTAGAGTATAAACGGATAGCCTAAGATGGGGTAATAAGATATCTGATTTAACATAAATATACCTCATTAATAAATATTTTGACAATTTATAAATTTTTTGAGTTTTCATCATACGTTGATTGTCGAATAATCTGTTGTCCATAACTTTTTAAATAGTTTTCAAGTTCTTAATAAACTAGATGTATTAGATAAGATTGACGATAATAATTAATATTATTGCTTATCAATATCGAAACATTTATATATAATTATTGCAATAATATATGTAGAAAATGAGGAGTTTATATGAGCGGATCATCTCTAAGTTGTTTCACAAAAAGTGGCTTTCTAGTGCCTTTTTGTATTTGGATAGTGTCTTTAGTATTTGTGGCAATGCTAAGAATAATCTACGGATTTTAGTATAAAGTACTTTTCTTAAATTTATCACACATTATATTTTTAAATAGATTCAAAATAGCTAGTTTAGGTGATTCAATGTCAAAAATAGTTGTAGTTGAGACGTCTCAAGGAAATTTTGAAGTTGAGTTAGATACTGAAAAAGCACCAATCACAGTTGAAAATTTTTTAGGTTATGTGAAAGATGGGTTTTATGATGGTCTAATATTTCATAGGGTTATAGATGGCTTCATGATTCAAGGCGGTGGGCTAGACCCAAGTATGAAAGAAAAATTAACTAATCCACCTATAAAAAATGAAGCAACAAATGGACTTAAGAATAAGAAATATTCAATAGCAATGGCAAGAACTAGCATAGTCGATAGTGCAACTTCTCAGTTTTTCATAAATGTAGCAGACAACTCTTTCCTTGATCATGTCAACACAACACCTCAAGGATTTGGATACGCAGTTTTTGGAAAAGTAATCAACGGAACAGAAGTAATTGATAAAATCAAAACTGTGCCTACAACTTCTAGGAGCTCCCCTGACGGAGTTTTTCACGATGACGTTCCTAAAGAGCCTGTATTGATAAAAAAAATGTATATCAAAAACTAATTCTTTTGTTTTCTTTTTACCTTTAAGAAATAAGCACGTTTCAACTTAGTCTTTTTATTACTTAATTTTCTGATATGGACTTTAGAACTTGGCTTTTCATCTACCAAGTTTGCAATTCTAATTTCATTTCCTTCTGCCTTGTATGCCAGAGACAAGTGGCCATATCTATCATTTTTCTCTTTCGTATGGATAATTGCAACATTTTGTGTTTTACCAGTTGGTTTATCTTCTTCTAGCCATTCTTTTATTTCCTTTGGTTTAGGTTCTGCTTTTACCTTTAGTTGCTTTACTTTGGGATCTTCTTTCAAAGCTTTTCTATATTTTAGAAAACTCGAAACTCCTTCCTTCTTTGTTATTTTAATTTTCCGTGGATTTACTTTCTTTTTAGTCCCTGTTATTTTATGCAAATTGTGTAGTGCTTGAATTCCACAATCCCAGTCTTCTTCATTATTGTTCCATCGTATCCTTTTTCTTGATTTCATATTATGGCCTTTTGTCAATTTCTATTTAATTTTTAGATATTTAAGGATTATGAAATCAGAGATTTATATCTCATGATTAGAAGCTTTAAAAATAATCTTCTAATTTATAATTCCCTTAATATTTTTGGCCATTATTCATGCTAGTTAATTATTTATATTGAAATCTAATAAATTTTTAAATTTCAAGTGAGCAGATGAAAAGATCGCATATAAACTATTATATTGACATTGGAATGGGAATAACATTTCTCATATCTTTTTTAACAGGAGTTATTAAATTTAAAGGGGCATTATTATTTTTTGCCAAAATTGGTATATTCTTCTCTACCTATTGGACTACTCTCATACATGAGTGGGCAGGGTTATTAATGGGTGTATTTGTTTTTATTCATTTATTACTTCATTTTAGATTGATTAAAGTCTTGAGTAGAAATTTATTAAATTCCAAAAATCTTATTAAGAAATAACCTATATCTAGAGTCAGGTGATCCTATGACTTTTAATAATCTTAATGATATAGAAGAGATAGATATTTTACCAAAAATTAAAGTTAAGTTTGTTCATTCAAAAAACATGACATTTGCTTACTGGAAAATCCAAGCAGGAGCTATATTCCCCGATCATTCTCACCCCCATGAACAAGTTGCAACTATGCTCGAAGGGGAGTTTGAGTTCAAAGTTGGAGCAGAAAAAAGAATAATGGAACAGGGGGATGTTGCGATAGTTTTGCCTAATGTAAATCATTCTGGGGTTGCATTAACAGATTGCAACATTATAGATGTATTCTTTCCCATTAGAGAAGATTATGTTGAGCTGACTAATAAAAATAAGAAAAAATAAAAAATTAATCTAATTTTATACTACCGCCACCTCTTAGTGTATGTAGAGCATTAATCGAATCCGAAGGTCCTAAACCCCATATTATAGTTATATTTTGGCCTTTAGTAAATGCTTTATCGTATTTGTCTCCAGTATTAAGTTTGCGTTTGAATTCTATAATTGTATATCCGCTTGCTTCACTACCACTAATTTCGATTAGATCATTTGTACCACCAAGTTGCTCATCTGATGGATGGGGGCCAAAATCTCCAGTAGAATATTGATCAAGGGCTGTAGGGGTTCCTTCACTTACAAAACCAAAAATCATGTCTGCATCTCTCATTGCAATAGTCGGTTCAAACCCTATAGAGACCCATCCTGAAGTTTGACCTTTCAAGGCCATGTAAATATATTCCTCATCGTTGGACCAATATACTGTAAATCTTCCACTTCCAAATTCTCTGCTGTTCTTGTATTCATTTTGTGTTATAATCCCATCTGCCTTCCATAAATTTGTTTGTGCTGGGAGCTCAGGGTCTTCAACTGGTGTTTCTGCAGGGGGCTCTGTAGTTTTGGGTTCCTCTGTGGATTTCGGTTCATCAATCGGTGTTTCTGTTGCACATCCTGAAACTAACAATATAGCAATTAATGCTATTCCAAAAAAAGCGATTCTTCTCATATTTTATCCTTCCATTAAATTCTCTTAATATCTAGATTAATAATATATAAAAATGTTATGACTATTATTTATAAAACAGATTATTCTGAAGAGATTAATAATAAAAAAAATGCACAGTTTGTCGCTTCACTGGAATATGTGAAGGCTCTAGTTTGTTTCGACGTCTCGAAACAATCTAAATCCAAGGAGACAAAAGAAAAAAGCATGAAGCATGCCTCTTCTTTCCTTCAAACGCAATGTTTGATTAAGGATTTGACCATGACTAGAGTTTAGTTCCAAAAGATTACAGGGCTTCTATATCGGGATTTTTAGGTCCTGATATAGTGGAGCTAAGTAATCATAAGGAAATTACTTCAACATTAGTCTAGTGAAGTTTCGACCTGTGCAACATTGAATATGATTCTTAGATTATTTAAAATTATCTATTATACTATATTTATAATTTTAAAAAATATATTTATATTATTAATAATATCTAATTTTAAACATCAATTGTTTATTAATAGTCTAAACTAAATAGAAACTAATACCTAAAAAAAATAAATTGGTGTTAATCATTCTATTAGTTTTTTCCTGTCTGGTATATATGTCTATATATAAAAAAAATAAATCCATAAAAAGATTTAATAGGTGACATCATATCTTATGAAAACAAAATTCTTCTCCAGTACTTCTACCCTATTTAATTTTAGATTTAGGGTATTAGTATTTCGTAACGATTTAAATAAATATTGAGACTTTTCACCAACAATAGATGGGGTAACAATCAGGCTTAGCTCATCAACTAGTTTCTTTTCCAATAAAACAGAGTTTAGAGTTCCACCTGTATCCGTTAATATTGTTTTTATGTTGTATTTAGTATATAACGTATCAAGGGCAAAAGGAAAATCAATTTGATCTTTACCAGATATAATGTATTCATAATCTCTTTCTTTAAGATAATTGATATAATCTACTGGCGAATCCGCAGATAGAAGAACTATAACTTCTTTGCAATATTCAAATCTTCGATACATATGCATTAAGCCTTTAAGTCTCCCTTTTGTATCTACTATTATCCAAAAGGGTCTTTTGTCATCTATTCCAAATTCTTTTTTTCTAAAATCCTGTTCTTTTTCTGGGGGAATTATGCCCGAGTACATCTCTAATCCAGTTTTTGCTGTCATCGAACCAATAAGATGCGCGTCCGCTTCATAGTTTCCAGCAATTTGATAGTGAAGGCCTACATTGCATTCAAAATTCTTTATTGAAGAATCAATACTAATTGTATTGTGAATAATAATTTTTGGCTTTTGCATATTATCCCTAAAAGTTAGATGTGCGACATTATTTAATTCTTTTTATCAAACTTCCAAATCAAATCAGAAAGAGATATAAATTTTGATACATTCTAATTTTGAGGTGAAGCTTATGGATTACATAGATAATCCTAAAATGTTAAACTATAATTTTACCGGGAGAATTGTACTATCAATAGTTTTAGCTTCAACTTGGTTAATTTTCCTAATATTGTGGCTATTCTTCTATGCAACAAATTATAACATTTATCAAAACATTGCAATATTCTTGATATCTGTAATCCTTGAAGGAACTCTACAAGCAGTAACTTGGATACCTTGGGGGATTAAACAAGAAGCAAAAGCCAATTAGTATTTTTAGTAGAACATTGAATATATTTTTATATTAATCCATCATATAATAATAGAGAATATGGAAGATTTTAAAGTTGAAAAGGATATTGAAAGCATTTTACTTCCAAGTGAAGAAGTATTGCACGCTGCACAACAATCAAGAGTTAAGAAGGGTGGCTCTTTCACAACTCCGGCCAAGATCTATATAACAAACTACCGAATTATTTTTAGAGATCCCAGCATTTTTGGATTAAAAAAATTTGTAAATGATTATCACTTTAAAGATATATCAAATGTTAGGATGAAAAAAGGTGTTCTCTCCACGGAAATCTATCTAAACAGTAGATTTGAATCAGACGAAGTTATTATTTCGGGACTTTCTCATGAAGATGCCGAAATCGTTGTCAGACTTATAAGAAACGGGATATACGGAAATTTTGGCCATAAAGAAGATTATGATTCCAACATTGACTTAAAATTTCCAGAAAACGTAAGCGAATATGAGAACATGGAAGAAAATGAAGCCAAAACAGAAGATATTATATCTAACCTTGAAAGATTAAATGAATTAAGGAAACATAATGTAATAACTCTAGATGAATTTAATATTATTAAAAAAAGAATAATTTATGAGAACTCAGATAAAAATACAATAAAGGATATCGAAAGTGAAGTCAAGACAGAAGAAGAGCCAAAATATTGCAAAGATTGTGGGAATATTTTAGATTTTACAAGAGAAGGGGATTATCGCGGTGATTATGTTAAGTTTTACAAGTGTAGTTTTTGTAATAAAACATACGCAAAGAGATCTGAATAGGTGATAAAATGAATAAAAATTATGAATGTGATGTGCATGGGGTACCCATGGATGAATTAGAGAAGAAACAGATTTCAAATAATCTTATTCTTAGAACTTTTAAATGTCCGGTATGCGGGAAAGAAAAAAAGTTCGTGGAATATGGGTGGACTGGGTAGAATGCTTATCTAAATATGATTACCTAGAAGATTTGTGACAATTGTTTTTCACGAAATAATTTCTTTAACAGCTTTTAATGGCATCTGCGTCTTAATAGAAATATCCTTTTTGGACATTCCTAATTGATGTAATCTTTGAATTACTTCACTCATTGGTTCTGCAACTTCTATAATGAATTTGTCAGGGTCATAGAATCTAAGCACTCTCTGGCCCCAAGGCTCTTCTTTGACTGGGTGGATAATCTCGACTTTTGATGAAGATATTTTTTCCCAAATTGATTCAATATCGATTGTCTCAAAATAAAGTTCGATATTATTATTAATTTCCTTTCTTTCACTAATAATTTTGTTTCCAAAAATTATTGTATTTGCACGTTTTTTCTGCCAAATTGAAAACGCTTTTTTAAATACAACATTTTCTCCAAAATCCGCTTCTACTTCAAGAGAAAAGATATTTTGATAAAATTCCCTTGAAACTTTGATATCCTCTACAAATATTACTGGCATTGAAAAGTAAATTTTATTCATGAATAGCTTAAATATAAGTGGTATTTACGATTTTTCATAGTAATACCCTTTTCACTAGGTAAAATTTATAAGATACATTTTCTTATATATTAGGATGGAAAAAGAATTTAAGAGAATAATAACGCCTGTTGACGGTTCTGAATCGTCAAAGAGGTCTGCAAAAAAAGCAATATATTTGGCAAAGAAAATGGATGTTGAGTTAATTACCTTATATGTAGTACATGTACCTATAAGCGCTTATGTTGGCCCACCATATTCTCCAGTAATCTATACGGACGATACCGAGATAAAAGAAATCAGAAAAAAAATGAAGAAGGAAGGAGCTTTAGTATTAGACGAAATAGAAGAAATGGCTTCTAAAGTTGGATTAACAATCACCAAAAAGATATTAGAAGGATCTCCCGATGAAGAAATTATAAGAATATCAAAAAAAGACGATTTGATTGTGATGGGGGCAAAGGGCATATCAGCTATAGACAGGATTTTCTTAGGCAGCGTTTCTGAGAAAGTACTCCACAATGCATCGTCTTCAGTCATGGTAGTCCGATAAGAATGTTTGACAGTTGACATTCTGAGAATATATTGTTATAAAAGAAACAATATATTTTTAAAATAGCTATCTATTTTCCACATAACTGCGCAAAACATCACCTTTTCCTAGTATATTTTGTGCAGGCCATGTGGGGAGTGCAACCCCCACATGATTAATCTAATTAAACAAACTAGCCCAATAATTAAAATTTTAAACAAATACTATTATTTGAGATTATGAAGAGTTATAGAAAAGAACTATGGTTTAACACAAAAAGTAAAGTTGAATTCATTAATATCACTTCACTAGTCGAAGAAACTTTGGCTGAGAGCCAAATAAGAGAAGGATTGTGTCTTGTAAATGCTATGCACATAACTGCAAGTGTTTTCATTAATGATGCTGAAACAGGTTTACATCAAGACTTTAAAGACTGGCTAGAAAAAAACATCCCTTATAACCCTGAACTTTATAGGCATAACAGAACCGGAGAGACAAATGGTGATGCGCACATAAAAAGACAGTTCATGGGGCGAGAAGTCATGATTGCTATTACTAACGGAAAATTAGATTTTGGCCCCTGGGAAGAGATCTATTATGGGGAGTTTGACGGGCAAAGAAAAAAGAGAGTATTAATAAAAATAATTGGAGAATAATATCCTTTTCTAAACAAAAATATCTATAATTTTGGAGATTAGATTAATTCTTCTACCTGATTTTTCAGGACCTCTTTTTTACAAAATATTTTACCCCAATGCTAATAGCTATCAATAATGCAATAATGTCATCAATCCAACCTATAACTGGAATAAAATCGGGTATAAAATCAATAGGGCTTATAATGTAAATTAGATTTAGAATAATGAATACTATTGCAGCTATTGACTTAGGATCCTTCAATAACGATCTGTCTTGATTTTGCATATCTTTCCCCTTTAATGATTATCTTAATACCTTATAGATCTTTACATAACCATTGTCGTATTCAAGTTCAAAGTTCTTAAGATCAGTTTCGTATATAATAAGCCTAGCAAATAAAGTGTCCTTTAACGTTGGAGGAATCATTATCGCATTCTGTGGGGTTAGGTAAATTATCTGGGCAATCGATTGAAGATCATATTGTATATTCTCATAAACAAAATTCTTTCCTTGTGGATTTTCAACTACGAAGTTGGACACCCCATATCTTTGATTTGCCTGCTCTATATAGCAATAAGTTACTTTGTCATCTGTTACAAGATACAATCTAGTATCGCCACTCTCATACACATATGTAGTAGTGGCACCGTTTTTTGAGGTTCCTCTGAAATAGAAGTAAGCAGTGCTGAAGACATCTCTCTGTATTACGGAATTTAAGACTCCTGTCTTGATAAGAAGACTTTGGTCTACTATCACATGTTTCATTGTAAATCTATTGCCTGTTTGTGCGTATGCAGCTTCTTCCATTGAAAGTAATCTTTGCATTGCAGTTGAATCTGACGAAGCAAGTAATTCTGAATAGCCACTTATCCAAGGGCCCATTCCTGTTCTCATTCCATCAGATATAGTTCGTCTATTCCCTACTGTTTGTATCCAGTATCCATAGTCCCACCAATTACAAACAACTTCATCTTGAGGTGTATTACCATCTAGCCAGAGCAAAGCTGTAAGCCAGTTATCTGTAAGATGCGGAACTAGACTAGTCTTATAGTCATTTGAGTTGTAAACAGAAATACCACTAAATGCGATAAGTACTATCGTAGCCAAAGCCAAAGCTTTCTTGGGGTCAAGGTATTTTTGGGAAAATTCATATATTCCAATTATCCCCAAAGCCGCAAATATTGCCAGAGGAATTGCGAAGAAAAAGGCATTTCTTAGCATCTGATAAGCCATAAAAGCAGTAAATAAAAATGATCCTAAAAAGAAAAGATTTTCATTTGGCGACGTTTTATTTTTGATTTGATAAATAACATATATAACTCCGATCACGGCCAGTATTGGGAATACATAGAACTTGTCAATAACGTCTATAAATGTCATAGCCTGCCCCTGGCCAGATATCCCATGTACGTCAGAAAGTAGTAAGAAAGATAATATGTTGTATCCAAGGACAAAATACGCCGCCGCCAATAAAAGAGCGGACCATGCAAACAAGGCTCCGAGGTAATATGTTTTGTTTTTAACAAAAGCTCTTGTCAAATGCATCAGTGCTCCGAAAGCAAGACCCATGAGAGAAAGTTCTATCCTGAGGGGGTCATTTTGGTAGGGGGGTAATAGAACAAGAGACAATACTAGACCTATAATCCCCGATAGGAGTAATATCCATGTTGATAAATCTCCCATCAATCTGTCTTTTAAAGACAAAGCTTTCTTTTTTTCTTCAATAGCTACAAGTGGCTGTAGAATCACGTACATCCCTATTATTATGGGTATGAAGAAAAAGTTCCCATATGAGTTCGCATAAAGATATATTGAGAGAACAGATAGAACTCCGTAAATAGCCATGAATTTGGTATTTTTTTCTCGGATAATCAATACTGCAAGTAAGAGACATACCAAGAAGAAAGGGGCACCCAAAGTGTCCTTTTCCATAAATCCTCCCGTTGTCCTGTAAATAAAAGCAGGCATAATGGATAAAAAGAATGCCGATATCACAGCGAGATACTTATTCTTCCACACAAAAAGAACTATGAAAAATGTAATCACTGAGCATATGAGGCCTAAAACAATTGGTAATCCCATGTGGACCTGTAAAAGGTCAATCCCCGTAATTCTTGAAATAAAGGATGTCAAAATTGGAACTCCTTGGACATCTTCTTCCAAAAAATATCTAACTACAGTTGGTGTCATCGGGTCTATTTTAGGCAAACCACCCATTAAATAGTAAGAAGCCTCCCTTAGGAAGTAGTATGTATCATAACTCATCATTATGCCGAATCGTAATGACCAACTCCTAAGGTATGCGCCAATAACAAGAGAAAAAGTCAAGAATAATCCTATAATATAATTCTCGTAAGGTAATTTAATCTTGTTTTCGATTGCTTTATTTTTTGAGGATTTCTTTTTCGCCATGATAACAAGTAAAAGATTTATTTTATATATTTATCTAAAAATTTTAAAAAACATTTATATACTTTTAAGTTCAATAATACGCATGCCAACAATAGTGCATTTTGATCTACCTGTCGATGATATTGACAGGGCTAAAAAGTTCTATAAAGAGATTTTTGGATGGAAAATTGAAAGAATGCCCGGAGAAATTGAGTACTATGGCATTTCGACTGTCGATGAAAATGGAAAAGAAGGCATAGGTGGGGGCATGGGGAAGAGAGGAGATCCAAGCCAAAGAATTACAAACTATTTTGGCGTATCCTCTATAGATACTTATTCTAAAAAAATAGAAAACTTTGGCGGAAAAATTATAATGCCAAAAACAAAAATACCGGGATACGGGTATCTTGCTATATGTTTAGATACTGAAAACAATGTATTTGGACTTTGGGAACCTAAATAATCTATTGAGATTAATCTACATAAACACTGATTTTTTTAATATCCGTTGTGTAGTTGTAACCTGCTCTGTTAAGCGCTTCCTTTGAGCGTAAAAGCCACGAGCCGAAAGATCTAACTTCTTGATAATCAGGGTCTAGGGATATGACATTTGTATATCCAATTTTCTTAGATGCAGGCATAAGTATATTTTTAGCAGACCAGTAATCAAGGGCAATTGGGTCGGTACTTACTGCAATTATTTTTGACTGATATGCTTTGTTATAAGATGTAATAGGCCCTCCTTTGGGTATTGCATTAATCCAAATTGCATCAATAATATTTAGAGTAGGCACTCGTGTTTCGGCCATCTGTGTTCCCATACCCCCGCTACCAACACTATTATGGGCATTATGATTTGTCAATTTATCAGAAACAACCCCCATGTAGTGCTTAACACTAGCTGTTACCCCATAAGTTCCGTGGGATTTTAAGACTGGGACATTAATTACCTTAAGTTTATTTGAATCATACTCATTCTTAGTTTGATTCCAAACTCCGTACTTGAAACTAATATAAGTTCCGTATTTAGTTTTGAACTTTGGATATGAAACTATTACGCCTGTATATGGGTCTGATTCTTTGTATACGATATATCCATCTTTATAGTCCCCTTCTAGATATTCTTTAACTTCATTATTAGTTATATTATCCCATAAAAAAGTTGAAACTTTGTATTTGCTAGTAAACTGATTCACGACTTTCTGCATTGATTGGGAAGTATCTTCGGCATTATTGTATCGCCAGTTTAATGATCCTCCGCTCCCCTCTGATCCAAACTGTGCTTGCCCATTGTCACAGATGATTATTTCGCCACTAAATCCATCGGGGTGTTCAGTTATTATCTGTATCAGTGATTTTACTAAATCAGTATTAGTTCCGCCGCGTTCATTCCATTGGGAGTTAACTTTGATAAGTATGACGTCATCAGATGAAATAAGACCATTGTTATTATTTGTTTTATAGAAAGGCTGATTATTTTTTTCCATAAGCTCTATTAATTTTTTTGTTCCGCTATACTCTCCAACAGTATTTTGAATAACAAAAATCTTTGAAGTTGGATTTGGAACTATATTATTTTTAATTCCTAGATCATCTTCTATCAAGTTAATTTCTCCAGGTTTATTATTTAAGTTATTTAAATTCCATATAAGTAATACTATAACAATAACTGCCACTAAACTAAGAATCTTCTTTTTTGATTTAAATAAATCTTCAATATTTAATTTAAGCCCAAAAATAGGGAAGATTAAAGATCCGATAGAATAAAAAGTGTAGGTTGCCGCAGCCCTTTGGCAGGGATATACAATTCTTGAAGGCCTAGTGCCAGACCTTACTAAAAGCCACAAAAATGTAAGGAATCCAGCAATTAACGATTTTTTAAGTATGTCTTGGGACGTATTTTTACATTCACATGCGTGTTTTTTTGATGCCACAGTTTAGTATATGATATATCAATTATTAAAGTTTGTCAATATCATGGCAGTTTAACCAAAAAAGATAAATAGTTTAGAATCAAATTTAATGCGACTACAATAGTAGTCGCTATCCGGATAGTGATTAAATATGAAAAAATTATTCGCTATATTTTTGACCCTAATCATGGGAATAGCTAGTGTTTCTATTGTGATATCAGGGGGTTCAGAATATGTGTGTAATAACTATCCTCCTTCAATGTGCCAGCAATGCACTCATGATCAATGCGCATGTAGAAATGTTCCAGGAACCTGCTGGTGTCATGATTACTGTGAACGGTCGTGCGGTCAAGATTTTCCTACATATGGATGTCCTGTAGACGTAATATCTTCGGAATGCCAAGCTTGCTTAGATAATTGCTGTGAAGTTGAGTCATTTCAGTATTGTCAGCAACAGTGGTTCCACCCTTACTGGATGGAGGTATATAATGACAATGTAAAAGGCTGCTATGCAAAAGATCTACTATGTGTTAATAATTTAATTCAAAATCACTTGTGTCCAGACGTATGTGAAGAACTATACCCAAACGATGAAAAGTCATATCAAGAATGCTGTGAAAGCTCCTATTGCTATTTATATGGGGAGCCAACTTCACAACCATTTTTCTTAGTAGATCAACCAATTACAATAAATGTTCCATCATGTACAAATCCTCGTACATTCTTCAAAGATCCACCACCTTGTGGATATCTTCTTGGAAACCGTAATGGAAATGGTAATGGCGTACATCCAACTTGTTGCTATGATATGAGACAATGTGGATCTACAACAACTCTTGAATGTTCAACACCATGTAGTGGATACGACTTGCCCCCAAACTACAGTTGTAATATGAACGAGATTGTGATTTTGGGAATTGATTCAATTGACGGAGAAATATTAATTAATGGCGTGCCTTATCAATTTGCTGAATGCGTAGGGCCACAATGCCAACATATGGTAGTCTGGTATATTGGTCAGAAGCCCTTTAGTGCAGTACCTGGAATAGTTTTTGTAAATCAAGGCGTTCCAAGAACAATTACTATCAGCGGTACAGGAATGATTACCTTCTATGCAGAGCAAAAATGCTGCTACGATTGCAAACAAAAGCCATCTTTGCCCTCTTCAATTCTCTACCCAAAAGTTGACATTGAAACACTTTCAATTGCAGGAGGCCCAACAGTCATTAAAGACGGTAAAATACTATCGTCACTGACAATATCTCCTGGAATCCAGCAAGCTATGGTGCAGGTAGAAAACAGAGGATTCTTCACACAGAACGATTCAAGGGTCAGATTTGAAGGTCTGCCAGCAGGTGTTACGGTATCAGTCCAACCAGATGCCCAGAAGATAACTGCCCACAATATAGGTACATATTCTGCCATCTTTACAGTAGGTCCAAACGTTCCATCGGGCACGTACAAAGTGACAATGATAGCATACTCTCCAAATGGAGTATTCGATACAATCACAATAGACTTTGTTGTTCCATAATATAATTTAATTTTATCTTTTTTTAAAAATTAATTTTTTTACTATATTTATAGCGTAACTCTAGATTCTTTCATTAAAAAAATAAGTCATATACAAAGAATTAAAAACACTCAAGTAAATCCTAATTAGGGATAAAGATGCCGTTACTACCAACTAATGAAATAGAAAAAAAACTTCCTAAACCCAACACTAAATCGGATAATTCTAAAGATTTTTACATTAAGTTGCCTAGATTATTGCCCTCAAAAGTTATTGAGGAAGCCACACCTGAGCATAATAAATTTCAGAACATCCAATTTATTATATTGGTGACCCTATTTGTCATTATAATTTACATTATCCAGTTAAATAAATAGGCATCTGAAATAATTTTCTATATTTTAATAACTAATTTCCTGTTATCAATAGCCGATTGTCTTATCGTCAATAATATATTTTCTTATTATTTGTTTAGTTGATAAAGTATTGGAAATGAAAATACTATACTTTATAATATAGTGAAATAGTAATTGTATTTCTTAATTCAAATATCCTTATATTGGGGCGTATAGAGTCAAGATGCCTAAAACGGTGATTTTATGAAAAAAGCAATTAGTATATTAATACTGGGCATTTTAGTTGCAACAACTTTTGTTGCAATGACTCCTGCTTCAGCAGCACGATTAGATGTTTATGCAGGAAAAGATGCTATAGCTAACGGAAATAATTTAGTAGATACTATACAAAATTCTAAAACTGGGGATATTATACGTGTCCATGCCGGCACATATTTAGTCACGAAAACTATTATAATCCCTTTTGAAAATGTTAAAATAATCGGTGATGATCCATTCAAGACGATTATTGATGCATCTGGTAACACCGGCAATTGTATAACTACTACCAAAGACAATATACAAATAAAAAATCTTACCATAAAAAATTCTTCTAAGGACGCAATATCACTTTCAAGTGATTCAGAAATATCAAATTGTATCATTACAGATAATAAAGGATTCGGTATTTACGGAGATCTTAACATTACAATAAGATACTGTTATGTCGAAAATAATGGGCTTGACGGAATAAAAATCGATAGAAATGGAATAATCGAAAATATAATTTCACTAAACAATACGGGGAACAACATAAGGGCAGGTATTTTTAGCTCAGTTAAAAATTGCCTTTCTGCAGGTTCAAAAACAAATGATGGCATATCAGTCGATGACCGCTCTTCAGTAATTAATTGCACATCCTCAAACAATTTTGGAAGCGGAATTAAATTTAAAGGACGTGGAACAATATCCAACAGCATTGCAACTGATAATGGGATATCTGGCATAGAAGGTTCAAGTGGAACATCTGTTACTTACACAAATAGCTGGAGCAATAAAAACAATTTCTTGAGAGTAACCCAAGGAACTGGCTGTATTTCAAAAGATCCAAAATTTTTAAGTGGGGCATATACATGGAAGAACTGGATTAACGGGCAAAAAATAGATTACTTCCTTTCTAGAAATAGCCCCTCAATAAATACAGGTTTTGAAACTTCTGACTCATTAGGATTACAAAATGGATGGTCAACTACTTTAGATAATGTTTGTGATACTAAGACAGTTGATATGGGATTCCATTTTGCATCAAAATGTACAGTCTAGAATCTAATAATTTATTTTTTATTTCACTTTCTTTCCTCGAATTAATTTTTTGAAAATACCAGTACAGTTTTACCGTTGCCATCAATCAACTTTAACTTGCCGCCTTCAATTTTATAAGTTTTAACTGATTCTAGTCTCATAAAGTATGTTTGCTCCTGTTCCATTACACCTGGATTAGAACAGTGCATCTTTGTAGCGCCAATTAGTCCAAACGACATAGAGTTCTTTTCTACTGTATACTTGGCAAAAAAGCTGTTGCAACCAGAAGATCCAGAGATTCGCCCATCTTTAGATTCAAGTGTTAAGTTTGTGTTTGACACCGGGCTAACAAGGTGGTCTATATTACTCAAATAGTTATCCATCTTCCATGATGTTCCTTCAAAATTTGGCACGTTCTGACTGGTACAACCGACAACTAAGATTAAGAATAATAATGCTATTTCAAATGAAAATATTTTTTGTCTCATTTTTATTTCCCCCTATTATTACTCATTATTATTTTTATCTTTCCATATATAATCCTATCCATATGATATATCTGTAATTTTTCTTACTTCTATCCTCGTCTTCCTAATAGTTACCTATTTAAGGACAAAATATAATAGAAATTGTTGACATGACCAGTAAGGAAGATTACAATAAATTACTTCTTTTTTTATATAAAGAATTAATTAAAGAAAAAAAAGATGGGATTAGCCCAAAGAATGTTGTTCAAGAGTTTGAGGACTGGTCACCTGAGAGAATCAATAATTCTTATGTGTATTTAAGAGATAATCATTACTTAAAATTTATTTCATTACCCTCAAATTACAATGGCGTATTTGATTTTTGGATTCAAGGTCTTTACCCCTATGCAATTAAGCTTGTAGAGGATGAACTAGAAAACAAAAAACAGGAAAAGTTAAGAGAAATATTCAATGAGAATCCCTGGGAACCTATAAAGTTAATAAAAAAAGACGAAAATAAAACTCTATTTTTGGATGGTTCTATAGGTAAAGATGTAATATACATAGCGGATACTAATATAGCCGTAAATAAGGGGAATATTATTGAAAGAAATCTAGAAAATGGAGAATCTGAACGTTATATTGTATTGGATAAAGGTTTAACAAGTGAGAAAGATGGTATACCCAGTCACTACAAGGTAAAGGTAAAGAAAGAGTAGATATACTAATAATTTTTCTAATTGAAGGTTACATCTATTATTGAAATATTTCTTTCACCCTCCCAACTTCTCCAGTTGTAAGGCGAACTTTAATCCCATGCGGGTGTGTTTGAGAATTAGTCAGTATGTCTTTGACAACTCCACTAGTTAGTTTTCCAGAACGCTGGTCTTGTTTCAATACAATAGATACTTTCACACCCGGCTTAATATTACTCCTGTTATTTCCGTTCATAATTCTATCACCGATTTTAAAACTGAGGATATATAGTTGTAGTATCTGTTCCTCTTATAAAATTAATCAAAGTAAAAATATTATAAATATTTTAGTTGGCCGTATTCTCATAGGCATCAAACAGTATTTTTTTTAACATTGGTACATAGCCATGCCAGAAAAATCCTTTGTTTTCAAACTCATCTTGATTTGATGATGTCCATTTACTAAAAAGATCGTACCCTTTTATCCAGTGTACGTATGGAACGGTATCGATATCTATAAAATCGCCTGCAAAATAATATGAAGTATAATCCTCATTAGTTGAATAAATAACGGCAGGAAAACTCAGCGGTATTTCTTTTTCTTCAAGTTTTTGTCTTCCGCTATCTGTGAGGTCAAGCAAAAAAGACGAATATACAATTGCCCCATCCTTTGGCTTTACTATATCAAACCAGTAATTGTATCTAATGTCCTCATTTATCCCAAAATATTTTTTGCCCTCTTCGGTATACCTCATAACGCATCCTTTTGAGGTAATATCTTTCTTTTGTTCCAAAACAACAATATGGTCATTTTCATCTGCAAAAATAAAACCAGGTCCAGAGAATTTCCATACCGCCCTATTTTGAGCTTGCCAGTTGTTTACCGCCCATACTGGAACTTCAACACCTTCTGAAAGATCATAGAAATATCTGCCAATCCACCCTGACCACTCAACTTTTAATATTTCATACAATTTTAATTTGGTATCTTCTAGCGTTGGGCTCCCAAAGATATTGAACTCTGCTATGAGTGTGACATCGTCTTTTAGATAGCTTTGAATAGCAGCTAGATCATCTTTATACATGCCACCATAAATCAGTTTTGAACGACTTCCTTCTATATTTTCTTCATAGAACTCTTTCTCATATACGCCGTAACTATCTGCAAGGTATATAACATCAATATTCTCTAGGTTAAATGGAACTTTTTTTATTTCATATTTTTTATCCTTCAACGGGAAAAATCCGTAGTAATCTATTTTTTTATTGTAGTTTTTGCCTTCTAATACATATTTTTCATTATTTAAAATCCAGAACAATCCCCTATGCTCTCTGTATTTTGTATCTGGAACAGTGTTGTCTAGGACTAGGACATTAAGTTCTTTATTTTCTTCTGAAATCCATAGCAATACCGGGGATAAAATAATAAGCAGGAATAATAAAAAAACTAAAACTGGAACGATTTTGACTTTAATATCTTCATCCAAAGAATTTTTTTTATTGATAATTACCACTCCATAGATTTTTTTCTAAAATAATCATAGTATCCTTTAAGTCTGACAAGTCCATGTATGCTGCGATATATTGCAACAATTAAAGGCGCCAATAAAATATTGGGCAAATCCCTTTTAATTGTAGGCTGAGATAAAATAGCAACAACTGAAATCAATTCAATAAAAAGGTATATGCCAAGATTCATAATCAAGACCCTTAGGTATACTTCCAATACGTTGAAGAATTGATCAAAACCCTTCCAAATAAAAACTACTAAGAATAATGCTATAAAATATATAAGTCTAACAATAAGAAGGAAAACGTCAGAGAAAAACATACCTGGCGCTGCAACAACTCCGGCTAGGCCAAAATAAGGATTAAAAAATATATTCTTATGCCTCATAAATGTATCAATCTCTCCCCTTGACCACCTTATTCGTTGCCTAATCCAAGACCCCCATGAATCCGGGGCAATTGTCCAAGCAAGGGCGTTTGGGGCATATTCTATTCTTTGTCTTTTTTTTACTTTAAGAGAAAGATCAAAATCCTCTGTGATTGAGCTTCTATCATAGCTCCCAACTGTCTTAATATATTCTTTCTTAAATGCCCCAAAACATCCAGGGACAATTAGTATAGTGCCTAACAAAGCTTGTATTCTTTTTCCTAATTGCATTGAAAAAGTATATTCATAGGCTTGAAATCTTTCAAGTAGGCTTTTCATGTTCTTTACTTTCACGTTTCCTGCAACCGCCATTACTCTCTCGTCTCCAAATGGCCTAGTTATCTCATAAAGAGAAGTTACGTCCAATCTTGTGTCAGCATCCAAGCTAATAATAACGTCGTTTTTTGCCATTGCTATTCCATAGTTTAAAGGGCTGGATTTGAATCCACTTTTGCCAGTTTTTCTATAAAGTTTAATAAGTCCTTTTTTAGCATATGGCAATGCTCTTTGATAGGTCTTATCAGTTGATGCATCGTCAACTATGATGATCTCCTTTTTTTCATCAGGATAACGTGACTCTAGGTATGATAATATGGACCCTTCGATGCAATCTTCCTCATTATGGGCAGGAATAATTATGGATATTGAAGGATAAGTTTTGCATTCTTTTTTTTTGCCTAATGATCTTAATCTTGAGATTATCAAGAGGCCTATTTTAATGACGCTCCATATAAGGTCAACAAATATGGCAAAAAGACAGAGCAATACACCGGTGATTAAAGAAAATCCGAAAAGTCCAAAGTACCATTCTAGAATTTCTTGAATCATTTAGAGAGACCTCAATCTACATTATTTTCTTATTAATTTTTGAATTAGCAGAGATTTTTCCAAATATTTGATTCAATGTCTCATTTAATTTTTTTGTTTCAATGGCCTGAATTTTATATTTTTCACTTAGAGTTTTTGAATCATTCGATAAAAATGGATGGGCTATAAAATAGAGATTCTTATTGGAAAGATCTTTATTTCTCTCATAGTATTCTTTAAGTTTTTCTTTGAATATTCCTGCTTTGTCAATTCCAATATCTGCAAAAAATATTGGTGGATTATCTTCTTTTGTCATGATTGGGTCTTTTTGGAAAACAAGAACATCATATTTGTGCTCTTTGCCATTATCTTTAATTTCCATATTCTGGGCAAAGAACAATCCTTTTTCTTCAGCCATTTTCTTTATGCCATTAATAACTTCTAATTTTGTGCTAATCTGTCCCAAACGTTCTTTATTTGGAATTATTCTTTTTTCAAATTCCCACTCAGTTTGATTAACTGAAGAAGCACTTCCGCATGAGTTACAAACTAGATTGAGATTCCCATCGCCAAAAAATTCTCCGCATTTCCTGCAATGTATCCAGTTTCCTACCTTTCGGTAATCTTCTCCTATTTGTCTAAGATTTTCATCGCACTTGGGGCAAGTAAGATTTATTCCTTTCTCAAATAAGGAATACATATCGACATGTCCACATGAATAATGTTCGATAACATCTCCCTTTTCTAAATAATCTGATGCGCATACTGGGCACTTAATAATAACCCTGTAGTCGTATGAGGAACATATTGGACATTTAAAGACAACTGGTGATTTTTCTTCTTTTCTTAAGTAATCATATTTTGATAATATGTCAAGCTTTTTTGTCAGTTCTTCGATTTGTGGGAGTCTATCCTCATCTTTTCTAAGGACAGTGTGGGAATATTCTTTAACTTCTTCCAAAGATATTAAAGCATTAACTAAAGTCCCTGCATTGTCTGAACTTAATAATCTCTCTAAACTAAGATCTGGCTCCTTTTTAGCTTCAACTTCCTTAATAGCAGAATAAACAATGTTTCTTATATTTTCATTGTCCCAAGGTTTTTCAATGTAATTGTGGACAGCTGCCTTATTGATCGCTTCTCTTGCTATCTCAAGGTCAGAGTAACCAGTTATAAGTATCCTTACAGTATCTGGATTCATTTCTTTAATTTTAGTTAGAATCTCTACCCCGCTCATTTTTGGCATCTTATAGTCGGATATAACTATATCAAAGTTCTGATTTTTCGCGATATCCATGGCTTTCGAAGGGCTATCTACTAAAAAGATATCGCTCTTAAATTGTTTTGATCTTTCTAAAGTCTTTTTTAGCGCATCAAGAACCATTATTTCATCGTCAATAATCAAAATTTTATATATTTTTTCTGACAAGAAATACCTCCCCTCAAATAGATAGGTTTTCAAATATAAATATCTTTGCCTTGATAATTATTAGGCTTAAATTAATCCGTTGTCCGAATAGGGAGAGATATAGTTACTTTAGTTCCTTTTCCTTCTTCACTTTCGATTTTAATATTACCTTTATGATCTTTAATTATTTGATAACTAACGCTTAGGCCAAGTCCAGTGCCATACTCTTTAGTTGTAAAAAAAGGGTCAAAGATCCTGTTCAGTTTTTCCTTTGGGATGCCTATTCCCTGGTCTGCCACTTGTATATAAACCAAGTTAGAATCATTCCATGTCTTGATTCTTATCTCTCCGACATCCATCGATTCGGAAGCATTGAGCAGGACATTTAAAAAGACCTGGTTTATTTGGCCCATATTACAGTCTACCTTTGGGATATCCCCGTATTCTGTAATAACGTTGATTCTATTTTTTATCCGATTATGAAGAATTACAAGAGTGTCTTTCATGCCCTGGTTGATATCTTCAAAATTCTTTTCTTCTGTGGGTTTGGCAAATCTTTTCAGAGTAGTTGTTATTGTGGCTATCCTTTTTATTCCATCTGAAACAGTATCAATTGATTTTTCAAGTTCTTCGAATTTATTAGTTTTAATTCCCTTTCTTATGCTATTGTTTTTTAGCTCAATTATATCTTCTTTTACAATTTCTGTTGTTGCTTTTATGTATGATAATGGATTATTTATCTCATGAGCAATACCAGCTACTAACAATCCCAAAGATATCATTTTTTCAGATTGTATTAATTCTTGGGTTTGTCTTTTGACTTCCTCTTCCAATTTAGTGGTGTACTTTATTAGTTCTTCTTGCATCTCCTTTTCTTCAATAATGTTTTCAAGCCTTTCAGCTATTTCATCTATCAGATGAATTTCTTCATCCATAAAAGGTCCATCATTAATATTTGGCTTTTCCTCAAGATAACATATTTCTAATTTGCCAACTGGCTCTTTTTTTATTAAAAGATCTCTACTTCTTTTCCACTTTGTATCTTTAAAATTATTTGTTTTGTATTCTTTCCCATATAATATTATCCTTGCGCATGCTATTTCTGGGTACTGCCATGCATAGGGCAATGTTTCTACAATTTTTTGTAAAACTATTTCTTTAGATCCTTCAGTCTCTCCAACTATGTTTGAAATACTAAAGAGGCATTTTAATTCTCTAACTCTTTGATTAAGGATATAATTTTGGCGTTCAAGAATATTTTTCATTTTCTCATGTTTAGTCATATCGTGGAAAATACCTTCTATTATCGTAATCTCTTCTCCTTCGTATCTTGGGAATACCGTACCTTCTACAATTATTTCATTACTATCCTTTTTCATAAAAATAAGTTGAATATTAGTCAGTGTTTCTCCATTGTATGCTTTTGATAAAATATCCCGGAAGTATTTCTTTTTATATTGGGGTATTATATCCCAAATTTTGAGAGCGGCGAGCTCTGATTCTGTATAACCCAAAGTTTCCAGCCATGAAGGATTAACAAGGTCTATCCCCCCATCTATCTTTAGACTACAAATCAAATCATGTGTACCATTAAAGATATCATGATAGTTTTCTTCACTTTTTAGTAATTTAATTTCCATTCTGTGTTTATAAAGTGCAACTTCAATAGCGCTATACAAACCTTCTTTTTTGTAAGGTTTAATTAAATATCCGTATACGCCTGATCTCTTTGCTTTTTCTACAATTGTCTTATTCCCATAGGCTGTTGTATAAATTACGGGAGTGTTGTAGTATTTGATTATCTTTTCTGCAATTAAAATTCCACTTTCTTCACCGCTAAGCATTATATCCATCAAGACCAGATCAGGTTTTTTCGTCTTTACTAGTTCTAGAGTTGATTTTTCAGTCGAGCATTTTCCAACTACCAAGAATCCTAATTCTACTAATAGCTCTTCAAGCAACAAAGCTAAGTCTTCTTCATCCTCTACAATCAAAATCTTATCTTTTTCTGCCATTCTACAATCTCTAATATTTTTAATCTATAATATTATGTATCTCTAAAATATAAATCTACGCTTTTTAGAAAAGAAGATTTAGCTAGATAAATAATAAGGTACCAATTAATAGATGCTGAATTAAGATTTATCTTCGCATTTAGCAGGCATCTGACAACCACATTCATCTTTTGCGCCTGGAATAATTGTTCCCTCTTTACACCAGTCTGGATGCGGCGGGGCAAATTCAGGGCATTCTCCGCATTGTGTATTTGTATCCTTTTGATTAACACAAGCAGAAAATGAAATAATAATAAGAAGTAAGATGCATAAAGCAGATATCTTTTTCATATTTAATCCCATTCTTTCTTTTAGCAAATATCGTATATATTAAACTATTCAATATATTAACTATTTATGCACATAATAATAAAAACCTAACAATATATTTAATCCAGTGATTCAATGGACGTTATTAAAGAATTCTCGGAAAATGATAGATTCGCAAAACAGATAGGCATAGAATTAGTTGAAGCATCAAAAGGTCATGCAAAGGCAAAAATGGAAATCAAAGATATCCATCTTAATGCAGTCAATACTGTCCACGGCGGGGCAATATTTTCTCTAGCAGACTATGCTTTTGCCATCGCAGCAAATACTCATGGAAATATTTCTGTAGCTTTAAACGTGAATATTTCATTTTTGAAAGCAGTATCGGAGGGGACTTTATTTGCAGAGGCGGAAGAAGTTTCGATAAATCCGAAAATTGCAACGTATGATATCCGTGTATTAAACGAGCACAGTGAACTAATAGCCACATTTCATGGAATGGCGTACCGGAAAGAAAAAGTTTTGAAGTAACACCTCAATACATTAACTATTTAAGAAATACTTCCCTTTTGATATTGGTGGTATTATTCCTCTCATTGAAATATATTTGTGGAAAGAAAATACAGATGAAAAGAAAAATGAAAGACTGATAAAAGAAGTATCAAAATGTGTAAGTGAAATAATTGGCGCGCCTCTTGATGCAGTAGAGATATTAATAACTGAAATACCCAAGGCAAACTGGGGAAAAGGTGGGATTCCAGCTTCAAAATGGCAAATAAAAAATTAAAAAGCTTTTAATTATGATAATGCTATAATTCTCAAAGTATCTCGATTAAATTATACTCCTTTTCACCTAAGCCTATTTCTTGGGCATAATCTAAGATGTATCTTCCTCTATTGAATATTTTTCGTTTTTCCCTTTCAGATAATTTATCAAGGCATGCCATATCAATAGCTACAGGATCTGTTGAGGCAAATATGCCCAAATCCTTTAAGAATGGCTTCATTTTATGGCCTTCACAATCGCAATTTCTAGTGATATTAAATGCAAATGTTAAGTAAATATTCTTTTTTCCATTATGGGCTGCATATGCATATTCTGCCATTCTTTCATAGAAATTTTTGGATATTGATCCTAGCCAGTTTATTTTTATTGCTCCTTGTGGGCATATTGATATACAAGAAGCGCACCCTATGCACTTTTTCTTATCAATCCTAGGTAATAACCCAATTTTAAGTGCATCGACAGGGCACTGCTTTTTACATCTGTTGCATTTATTACATTCAATAGGATTTATTATTGGAATTGTATTTGTGTGTTGCTCGAGTTTCCCGCCCCTAGCTGCACAACCCATGCCTAACTGTTTTATAGCCCCTCCGAAGCCTGCCCCTATATGCCCTTTAAAATGGGATACTACTATCATTTGTTTCTGTTCAGCTATTTTTTGGGCAATCTTACAACTTGATATGTTTTTCTTATTTATCTCTACATTGGTATATTCTTCACCTATTTCGCCATCGGCAATAATTACGGGAATTTTAGTAAATCCATGTCTATAAGCAAGTAAAATATGTTTTCTTCTAGTGTTTCTTTCCCCTCTGTAAAGCACATTTGTTTCGATAAAGCACGATTCAATCTCATTCTCTTTCAAATAGTCTATATTCCATCATAATAACTGGGGCCGATATATGTAATATTTTTTTCTTCACCAAAGTGGACTTTGATTGGTACCTTCTTTTCAAGTAAAATTCCTTCTCTTTCAACTACCGTTCTAAGAAGCTCTTTAGCATCAGCTTGTATCTTCTCCTTTGTTGTGATTTGTTTAAAATAAACATTGATCAATGAGTCACCTGCTTGAGATGAAGGGGATAAACACATAGTTATTTAATTCTTTCCCTTTGCTGTTATTTTTCTAAATTCTTATATACTAGAATGAATATATCTATCAAGTTTGAAAAGGTGACTTGTTTGGCATTAAGAGAAATGACACCATATAGAAGATTTATTTCTGCCATAACTGGAGGTAGAGTTGATAGAATTCCCGTGATGACATTCTCAAATTATTGTAAAGAATTAATGGCTTCAACAAACGTTACTTGGCCAGCATGTCAGATTGATTCAAAAGTCATGGCACAGTTTCAAGAGGGCAGGTACAAGGTCTGGGGGGTTGATGTGTTATATTCACACAATGATTTAGTATCCGAAGCAACTATGCTTGGAGCAGAGATTGATATTGGAACAGATATTAGACATCCTTCAGTTAAAAAGCATGTGTTAGAAAATACCAATCCCTTGGAATATGATTTACCAAAAAACATTTTACTCAAAGGAAGAAATCCAATAGTTGAAGGATCAGCTAAGATTCTCGTTGAAAAATACGAAAAATATGTGCCGGTCCTAAGGGCTGTTACGGGCCCAATGACCATCGCAGGTCACCTTTGGGGTGTTGACAGAATATTAATGTGGTCAAAGCAAGAAGAAAAGAAGTTTGAAGCATGTCTTGATATTTGTACTGATCTTTGTATTGAAGTAATCAGAAACTCCGTTGACTCAAGTGGAGTAGATGGATTCTCTATGCCAGACCCTACAGCATCAGGAGACTTACTTGACCCAAAAGATTTCCAGAATTTTCTTGAGCCCTGTTACAGGAGAATAACAAAAGAGACTAAAGATACCGTTTCAATGTTACACATTTGCGGTGACACAAGAGGGTATATGGACAGAATCCCACACTCTGGATTTGACGCATTCTCATTTGAGGCCCCTGGAACATCAGTAAAGGAAGCCGTAATAGGTCTTGGAGACAGAATTACATTAGTAGGTAGTGTAGAAACTATTCCTGTAATAATGCAAGGTTCTAATGACCACGTTTATACTCAATCATTAAGGGACATCGTTGACGGCGTAGACATTCTAGCACCTGCCTGTGGAACTCCTCCCTTTACTCCAAATGCAAATATAATGGCAATGGTTCAAGCGAGCAAGTTAAAAATTTAATATTTTCTTTATTCTAACGATATAATCTCAACAGGGCAGGAATCTATAGCTGACTGCACACAATCTACTAAGCTTTCATCTATTTCTCCTTCTGAATCATTTTTGCCCCGATACCCTTCGGTAATTTTAGAACTCTCTCCAGGAACTAGAATAAAAACTTCAGGGCATGTTGAGCTGCAATTTCCACATAGAATACATTCTTCTTGTTTTATATGAACTTTCATTAGAACCACAAAATACAACTAGGGGTTTCTTTTATAAAATTTTTTATTATTTAAGGCAATACCTAATTAATTTAAAGTAAGAATTGTATATTTATCATAGGCGATAAAATGAAGGTTGGTTTTATTGGAACAGGTGTCATGGGAACTCCAATGGCCTCAAACATTCTAAAATCTGGATACGAGCTCATGTGCTATAATCGTGCCAAGGATAAATTATCTAATCTAAAAGACAAAGGCTCTTTAGTTGCCAATTCAGTTCAGGAATTAATTAAATGGTCAGACGTAATAATTTTTATGTTGACAACTCCTGAAGTTATAGAATCTACTTTGCTAAATAAAATAGAAGACCCAACTATATATGAGGGCAAAACAATAGTTAATATGGGAACAATATCTCCATCTTTTTCAATTAAATTAAATGAACAATTTAAAAAGTACAATGCTAAATATATTGACGCTCCAGTCTCCGGCTCTAGAAAACCTGCAGAAGAAGGAAAATTGATTATACTAACTAGTGGAGATCCCTTAATTGCCGATAATCTCGCCCCTTTATTCAAAACTATGGGCAATAAGATAACATACTGTGGCGAGATACCAAAAGCATCTATGGTTAAATTATCAGTGAATCTATTGATACTACATATGATGGAAGGATTTAGTGAAATGATTAATTTTGCAAAAAAGGGAAATATAGACTTGAACATTCTCTTTGAAATAATTCTTTCAGGCCAAGTGTCTAATGACCTTTACAAGATGAAATATCCGAATTACCTTAAATGTGAATTTCCGGTTCAAGGGTCCGTAAAAAACGGTATAAAAGACCTCAAGCTAATAACAGAAACGGCCAAAGAAAACGAGGCATATATTCCTCTAACTAATCTAAATCTTCAAATGTACCTCAAGGCAAAAGAGTTGGGGTACGAGGAAGAAGATTTCTCTGCTATAATAAAAGTATTAGAAGGCTAGAATTGGTGTAAGAACACGCCGGTAGAAGTTTCTTTAAAATTAAAGGAAAAGATGATATTACCTAAAATACCTAATATTTAATATACCCTCTATATATCTTTCCAATAAAAAGAAAATAATATATATTAAGAAAGCCAATATTAGTAAGGGGAAACTATGCACATTATCTATATCCTATTTTTGATTGCAGTTTTAGCAATGGCTGGGGGCATGGTGATTAAAAATAGTCCACAAATAAGGCCAAGATCAAGACTTAAGAAAGGAGATGGGATGATAATAGGAATTATTATTGGAGTTCTCCTTGGAGTTGGAATTAGTATCCTCTTTAATCATTTTGTGTTTATTGTTATCGGTCTCGCGTTTGGCCATTATATTGGGCTTTGTATAGAAGTTTTGGCATGCCCATCCACATCAGATGAAGTAGTATCATATAGAAAATATTCTCTTGCAGGTACAATTGCAGTGATAACAAGTGCAATTTATGCTGCTTTAACAATTGAATAAAAGATTCTTGAGATAATTTTATTAATTCAGTTTAATTAATCTAATTAAGATATTATGGCAGATATATCAAGTATATCTTTGATGGTTGGGGCAATGGTTATTATAATGGGAGTTTATATTTTATTGTCCCTATTAAGAATCCCTATAAAAGAAGATAAAGAAGCGTTAGTTCCAGAGCGGGCAGGATTCACAAAACAAATGATGCTATGGACACTAGTGGGCGTTATCATTGGGCTTGTATATGGGCAAATAATGTTCAATAATCTTGCTTTAGGAATTCCAGCAGGAATTGGAATTGGTCTTTCAATGGCTGTTTCGTTTGGGGGCTTAGGAAAACCAAAAACTATGGGGCAATTAAAACTTATGAAAAATCTATTAATTTCAAGCATGATTTTTTTGATTATTGGGATTGGCATGTTCCTGATTCTTTTAAGATGAACTAATATTTTCCATAAGCATTTTTCCATTTCTCAGAGATTTTGATGAATTTAGTATACCCATTTTCCCTAATAAACTCAAGAGCCTGCCTGTATTTCGTGTATTTGTACCCATTTTTATTATAATAACTTTGAATTATCTGACAATTAGGATAATCAGGGCAATCTGCGCAAGTTTTGTAGTTTTGCTTAATACAGCAGACCTTCATCTCACACTTTGCTTTACTTATATCTCGTTCTCCTGCATCGTATCCAAGTTTACATCCTCGACAACTTTTGTTGATTAATGCGGGGCATGTCTTGCAATATGCTCCACAACATCCAATATGTTTCATAGAGATATCTTCAGCACTTGAGGCCATGTTTCTATAGTATACCCATAAAATTTATAAACCTCTCTCTTCCCCAGATTTTGTGATTAAATGAATACCAATTCGAAATTTTTCTTAGGACTTGCTATTATTGTTTTAATATTAATATTTGCTATTTCTTTATTTTCCCTAAATTATAAGCTGGCAACTTCAGAGACAAAAGTAAATGAAGCTACAAGTGAGTTTTCTTCTCATAACTATAAAATTGATAAAAGCCAAACTCTTTACCTGTATGTCGAAGATAGAGAAACCTTAGGTGGGCATCTTGAATCTTCAATCATTAATAGTTTGGAAAAAGAAGGTTATATAGTTGAACTAGTCCAAGGATTTAAGGATAATTATGACAATCAAACACTTCTCGTATCTTTACCTGAGAAAAATATCAAGTATAATCCATTTTTTCCAACTTCAAGAATAAGAATGGTAGCTTATTATACTTCAACAGGCAATACAAAATATTTCAATGATTTTAAGAAAGAAAACAATCCTCCAGTCGTGATGGTGGCGGAGAAAGGATACAAAGGAGAATTAATCATAGTTTCCAAGATAGTTCTTGATACTAATAGCAAAGGTATTATATCTCTAAAGGCATATCGAGAAGAATTGTCAAAGTCATTGGGGGCTAGTATTGGAAAAATAATTAGTAAAAAATAATTGTAAAAATATATCTATTTTTTCTTAGTTCTTTTCTCTTTTTTTCTCGTATTAAACTCATAATTTTGCTTATTTGCATCGTCGGATTTCTTTTTCTTTTTCATATTATCCTCTTCATAATATATTACTTCCAACTATTTAATCTTATCTAGAAATCTGTAGAATATCTTCTTAGAAGAATATGGTTTTGATACAAAGTACACCGAAAAGTATTATTTTTAGATTTATTAAATAGGTAGTATTCTACCGTAAAATTTATACTTTCTAAATTAGATTCTCATACCATAGAGGTATATTATGAGTGATGAAGAATGTTGTCCGAAGTTTGACCCAAAACCATGGGATGGGAAGGTATTTGAGTGGAAAAATAAGAAATTTGTGAAGGATAAAGTATTTACTCTTTTTTTTATGCCAATCAATTTTGGCAGTGTTATGAAAAGACTTAATGAAAAAGTGGAGAATGTCAATGCCAAAATACCAGATTGGCTCTGTCTTTCTGATCACACTTCAAAGTTTAACATGGATGTATACCTTGCCGTTGACAAGAAAATTCCAAATGCTGACAATGTGACTTTGAGTGGGAAGTTTTTGAGTAAGGTCTATGAAGGTCCATTTAATGACACGGGCAAATGGTGTGATGATTTTAAGGAATATGCCAAAAGCAAGAAATTAGAGATTAAGAAATGGTATATGTGGTACACCACCTGTCCAAAATGTGCTAAGAAATATGGAAAAAACTATGTTGTAATAATTGCTGAAGTAGGCTCTTAGATTAATTTTTTTTATTTAATTCATTTTCTTTGATTCTACGCTTAACTATTTTTTCAACAAGTTCTTTTGGTATTGGATTTTCAGCTGTGAAATGGATGGTTGTT
This sequence comes from Methanofastidiosum sp., assembly GCA_035362715.1. NCBI lineage: Archaea > Methanobacteriati > Methanobacteriota > Candidatus Methanofastidiosia > Candidatus Methanofastidiosales > Candidatus Methanofastidiosaceae > Candidatus Methanofastidiosum > Methanofastidiosum sp. The sequence goes on along the minus strand of DAOSDU010000005.1, from coordinate 14,623 downwards.
CCAGATATGTCATAGTCATTGAGCTCATCTTTAAATTCTTCTAAAATAGATTTATTTACTACAAAGAAACTACAATGATTCTTAGCGGCCATAAAGTGTACCAATGCCCCGTGATACTTATAAGTAGGTATCTGGTAGCTGATGACTTCTTCAGCCATAGGGGCAGAAGCTTTGATAGTCTTGCGCAGACCTTCAAGAGTAGCCCTTACATCATGAGGAAGTGCATTAAGATACTCATCTACATTTTTTGCAGGCTTTGTATTCGGATCATTTTTCATAGCTATTTCGCTAAATGAAATTAATTTAAATATTTTTAGATTATTTAAAAACATTAATCAGAAGTATTTATATATAAAATATATAAAATTGATTTGGTGTAATTATGAAAATGCCTGCAAACATCAAAGATATTTTTGAAAAGGAGAGAATACATCAACTTGCTACCGCTTCAAAGAACGGAGAACCAAACTGCTCATACGTAGGCGCTAAATATCTATTAGACGATGAAACTATTATAATAGTAGATAACTTTATGAAAAAAACATTAAAAAATATTCTTGAAAATCCAAATGTAGCAATTGCAATAATTAGGGAAAAGGAAGCCTATCAGATTAAAGGAACATGTGAATATTTAACAAAAGGACCCATCTATGAAGAAGCCAGAAAATGGATGAAGGCAAAAGGAGATAGGTATCCTGCGAAAGGGGCCCTATTAATCAAAGTTACCGATATTTTTTACTCAACTTCGGATGAAAAAGCAGGACTTTCAATATAACACACTAAGACAAAATAATAAATTCTAGGATAAAAATAAAAGGAGGTTTAGAATGAAGATTGGCATAGTAGTATATTCTCAAACTGGAAATACATATCAAGTTGCCGAGAAACTTCAGGAAACTCTTTCGGATAAGGGGCATTCTGTTAATATTGAAAGGATAAATGTGGCTGATGAAAAGCAGAGAGATTTAAATAAAATTCAGGTCTTATCTATCCCCGATTTATCAACATATGATGCTTTAGTATTTGGGTCACCTGTACATGCATTCTCTCTTTCACATCCGATGACCGCCTTCATGTCTCAAATTCCCACCCTTCAAGATAAGAGGATAACATGCTTCGTAACAAAGGGCTTACCGTTAAATAGTACGGGGGGAAATCAGGCAATTGGAATAATGAAGAAAATCTGTGAATCCAAAGGCGGAGATGTATGTGGATCTGGAATTATAGTCTGGAAAAAAGACCGAGAGAAACAGATTTCAAAGTTAACTGAAGAAATGTGCAGACTATTTTAATTTCTATTTATTTTTTAATAATAAATTAAATAAAATAAAAAATTTATTTTATGCGTGCTTTGCAACTGGTGGCTTCATTAGAGCGAAGGCAATGAAAATGCCTATAACAGAGAGCCCAGCAACAATCAGGAAGAATGGTTGGAACGCTCCTAAGATATCCTTCGCCTGTGCAGATACAATTCCACCTATGATTGCTCCAGCACCGTAAGCTGTATAGACAAGACCGTAATTCTTTGCATTATCTTTCATCCCAAAATAGCTTGCAGTAGCTGTTGGAGCTATAGCCAACCATCCGCCTAGGCATCCCCATAAGAGACAAAAGCATATGATGTATGCCCATACGCTGCTGTATCCTGTATACATAACTAAACAGGCAACGATGATTAACCCGTAAGATAGTATCGCAGTATTTTTGGGGGTTAGCTTATCTGTAAGCGCTCCAAAAATCGGCCTAGCTGCACCGTTACAGATGGCAAAAGGTAAAATCAGGGCAAATATGAGATTATTTGCTAAATCTGTACTCATGCCTGCATTGGCAAACACTTCTTTTCCCACGGGCCCGGCAATTCCAATAGCAGTTAGTCCAGCTAGTGTTCCGATTGTGTAACAAACCCATAACCCTTTGAAAGTTGAAGTCTTGGACATCTGATTTCTCATGAACTCAACTTTAGTAGCTGCACTTGTAGTCGCAGCCATACATGCTGGTTTCCATCCTGTTGGTGGAAATCTAAGCATCATGGACATTACGATACTGATGACAATGAAGACAATACCAAACATCTGCAGAATGTTCATGATTCCCCAACCACTTCCTAAAAGGAATCTAGTTGCATAGGTAATGATAGCAGAGGAAAATCCAAATCCTAAGACTGTCAATCCAACAGCAAGACCGCATTTATCTGGGAACCATTGGGCAGAAGTAGTTATTGGTGCCCCATAGGCAATACCAACACCTATACCCCCTATAATTCCATATAACGGGATAAGCATCAAAGGTGATGTGGCAAAGGAAGCTGCAAGCCACCCTATTCCACAAAGTACTCCGCCAGCCATGCATACTCTAGTTGGCCCCATTTTCCGAATGTATGGGCCTGCCAATGGCATAAATAAGGCAAAAAATGCCAAGAATACGATAAACGGCCAAGTCATGTCCATTGCCGTGGGATTAAGTCCCTTTGACTTGAAATGATCAAGTAACGGATTTCTTAAAACTCCATAAGCATAAATTGATCCTAGACACAACTGTAATATAATGCCTACAATTACAATAGTCCACCGCCCACCGGGTGGCTCTCCTGAAGATGCATTTTTATTCATAAATATAACCTCCGATTAAAACTTAATGGATATCTACTGATATTATCAAAATATTTGTAATCAAAAATACCCATCAGTAATGTGTGCGATAAGAGAAATGTCCTTTTAAGATTAACGCAGTTGTTATTGATAAACAAGCGAATTGTTTTTATTCATTGACATCTAATTATGCACATGAAAGCAGAGTCAATCACTTCTAAGCTGATTGCCCCGTGCGGAATGAACTGTGGGATATGCATGGCTTATCTCCGGGTTAAAAATCATTGCCCAGGGTGCAATGGGCCTGATACAAACAAGCCATCAAGCTGTATTAGGTGTATCATCAAAAACTGCGAAACTATAAAGAAGACAAAATTCTGTTTTAAATGTGATAAATATCCATGCACCAGACTTAAAAATCTTGATAAAAGATACAGGACTAAATACGGAATGAGCATGATTGAGAATCTTGAGAATATTAAAAGACTTGGGATAAGGCAATTTGTTAAAAATGAAAGAGTGCGATGGACTTGTTCAAAATGTGGCGGCACTATAAATGTTCACAGGTGGAAATGTTTTGATTGTGGGGTAAAACGATAGAGATTTCCTTAGAGCACTTAATGTCATTTCCTCCGATAAATTTAAATCTTCATTTCTCTTTAAGTTTCTATATCTTCTAAACTGGGGTCTAGCTCTTTGGCCTTGTTAAAGCATGCTTGCGATTCTTCATATCTTCCAAGCTTATTGAGAATAACTCCTTTATTCCACCATGCTTTAACATGATTTGGATCTATAGCTATGACCCTGTCGTAGCTTTCTATTGCTTCGGGGTATCTTCCAAGAGTTCCGAGTGTAACCCCCTTATTATACCAAGCATCAGCAAAATTCGGATCAATTTCTGAAGCTTTGTCAAACTTTTCTAGGGCTTCAAGATACTTTCCCTGATTGTATAGTGTGAAACTTTCACTGTAATATTTTTGGGCATCTTTGGGGTCATTTTCTACTTTTTCTTCGACTTCGGTTTCAGATTTAGTATCGGCCGTAGTATCAGATTTTGCTGTTTCTTCGACTTGGGATTGAGTGTCTGTTGTACACCCAAGAGTAACAGTTAGTAAGGCAATTACCAACGATACACCTAATATTCTTTTATTCATAATCATCATGTTTTTTACTTATCTAACTAATTCTTGCCTTCTGAATCTGTTTCAGTCCAAGTGAAACAAGGGCAACCCCGATAACTATCACCAATAGATTATTTATTAAAACATCATTATTGGGGGTCTGCAATATACCGATTACCGCAAACAAGGCCACTAGTCCTCCAATAAACAGAAGAAAGTACCCTAAAAATTTTCCCATATCACTCACCTTTAAGAAATATTTTTTATATTTAAAATTTTCTTTATTATAGGCTCAACGTGTACCTCTTTTCATTTGTGCTGCCTTTTCTCCATTTCTTGTCGCTCGCTTTCCAAACGATCAGAATAGTTTCCCCAGTTATTCTGGCAGTCTTTACAGTGCCAGATTGGCGAGAAATCATTGACTATGCAGCCTCCAAGGAGGACTTCATGTACGCCTTCCTTTTCTAAAAACTCATATGAAGGCATACCATAGACTATAGGCACGATATTACTTGAACCACACTTTGGGCATTTTGAATTTTTTTCCATATAATTAATATTTCACTCATAAATATTTAAGAGTATCGAAAATAGAGAATTAATCTAAGTCTATGCTTTTGGTATTCTGCTGGATAGATCTGAATAGTTTTTCAAATTCATTGGGTTTCAGGCCATCTTCGTCACAGACATCATTTGAGCAGTAGTAGTTGCCGTCAAATTCTGGCAGTTGAATCCAGCCATTTTGATCATCCCAGACTTCAGCAAGGTAGCTAAATCTTATTCCTCCGCATTTCTTACACGGCCCTTCTTCAGAGATCAATGAAAGTTTGTACATAGTTTCTGTACTATCCCTTCCTGTTAAAATTATAGTTTTGGTGTAGGTTTCTACATATGCCTGCGTATCTAATTCCCAGCTATTCTCTTCGTTAACAAACTCCATTGAATCTACCTATTATTATAATTCCCTTTAGTTTATAAAAATATTGAAGATTTTAACAAATCTGGGGCAAACTTATTAAACATGTCTTACTATTTTCTATATATAAATAATCCATAATTGGAGGGAGAATATGTCAGTTGCTGATGAACTTAAGAATATTGCATCAAGAATTCCAGCTAAAATTAGCGAAAAAAAGGGAATTTATGAATTTGAAGTATTGGTCGCTGAAAGGAAGGCTTTTCTTTCCAAACAGAAACTAGTGTATTTGGCAAAATTTAGAGTCGATGAAGCAAATAAAGAAGTTAGATTCACCGAGATGCTAAAAGAATCAGGGGCCGGAGTATCTTCTGGCGGAATTGATAGCGATATGAGCCCAGGATTTGGCTTCAAAAAAGAATCTTACAATACTATGGCTGGGTCAAGAACAGGGGGCATAGAAGAGCAGTCAAATCTCTTCGGGAAGAAATACCAGTATAATTTTGACTTCGGGGCTATAAGAAAAGAGTTCGAATCAAAGTCAAAGCAACAAGGATATAAATTTTCTTACAAAGTTACTGGCATCGGATTATAAACAATAATTAGTAAATAGGTGAAAAAATGGCCTTATACATTACTACTTGGGTAAAAACTGATCGAGAAGGAAATCCCAAGACCATAAGAAAGCTTGCTAATTTGCCCGATATAATTGCTAACGACATTGTAGAGTGTTTTGGTATTACTAACGTTATATTGGGTAAATCAGAGGGGACTAATTCAGACAGATTTTACTTAGAATTTATGTCAAAGGATATGTCAATAGAATATAAGAAGGATAAAATTGAAATTCTACATACAAATGGAAAAGTATACTCTATAAAAATTGTAAACCCATTTCAAGAAATTGAAGAGGAAGAAGGATGATAGGAAAGTTTTGTTTGCAATGCGGGGAGGAAATACCAAGAGATTCTGTTTTTTGCCCGAAATGTGGGGCGGAATCTCAAAAAACTGGACAAGTAAAAACTGATCTACCGAAAGAAGAATCAAGGGGACAAGAAACTAAACCCATAGGCAATAAGATTAATGGAAAGATCATATTTCTAGTCATTGGACTTATAGCTTTAGTTGGGATAGCTGCATTTGTATTATCTTCGCTTTCTCCCGGAACTGTAACTTATGATAACGAGCCACAAAATTCTGAGGGGGCCAGCAATACAATAAGTGCAATGGATTACTACAATGAAGGCGTATCCCTCTATGATCAAGGGAGGTATAGCGAAGCCATAATCAAATTTGATAGGTCTTTAGAGATAGACCCAACAAATAAGGAAGCTTGGCTTTACAAAGGCCTTTCACTTGACGATCTTGGGCGATATCCTGAAGCTTTAATCTGTTATGACAAGGCAATTGCTATAGACCCTTACTATGTTATTCCCTGGTATAACAAAGGGATAATACTGGGAAACCAAGGCAGATATTTAGATTCCATCACTTGCTTTGACAGAGTTATAGCTATTGATCCAAAAGATGGCGGTGCATGGTACAATAAAGGAATTGCACTTGAATTACTAGGTAGGAATACAGAAGCCGAAGCGTGTTTCAACAAAGCAAAAGAGCTTGGATATACTGGATAATTCGTGGCGGATACAAATGGAAACATTTAATCAATATATGGAAGAATACAAAAAAGAGATGAAGAAAGGTACGATTAGAAACGCATACAAGGGACTGATGGAATACATAATGGATCTGAGGACTCATTTACATAATAAATATCCAGATTATTTTGTGTCAAGCCTTTACTATGGGTATATGGACATGACTTATTTTTCCTTCTCACCAGATTCATTAAAAGATAGAAAGTTGAAAATTGCGATAGTTTTTGTTCATGACACAGTTAGATTTGAAGTTTGGCTTAGCGGGCAAAACAAAGAGATTCAAAGGAAATACTGGAAGCTATTAAAAGAAAGCAAGTGGGATAAATATAATGTTGTACCGACTACGAACGGCGTTGACTCTATTGTTGAGCACATTTTAGTTCCCAATCCAGATTTTAGTAATCTGAAGACTCTAACAGAGCAGATAGAGGAAGGAACACTGAAATTTATTTGTGATGTTGAAGAGTTCTTAGACAAAAATTAATATTTAATGAATATATCCCAGGGAGATGGATTTTAGAAACTAAATACATGCAATGCCAATCAACAATGGAAAACTTTATATATATTTTAGTAAAAAACATACTAATTGAGTGATTATCATGAAAAAACTATATGTAATTATTATTTCTTTGCTGTGTGTAGGAAGTGCATTTGGAATTGCACCTTTAGCAGCTGTTTGTACCGAGAACTGCGATCCACCATTGCCCCCACCCCCTGGAACTAGCACATATACGGCAACTCCCGACACAGTACAAGTAGGCGAATTTATAACGGTGACAAATCACATAACTGGGTATTGGGACGCACATACACCTATTCAAGACTTCACTATTTATGGGACTGGTGGCGTGGTGAAAATCTCTGGGCCGGAGCCTACTAGCGTGCCAATGATAGTGGAAGGAAACTTCGTAGACGTTGTGTGGATATACAAAGCCACTGGTGCTGGAACAGTTGAATTGTTTGAAGAAGTAAAGAAAAAAATGGAAGAGATAGACCCACAGTGGGATGAGAATCGTAAGAAGAGGCTTGAAAATGACGATGCTTCAAAGATAGAAAGAATAATCAAAGATGAAAAAATCCCGATTCATGAGATAATAGATGAAGATTCTGAGTACTGGATAATATTGAAAAAATAATTTTATATTCTAAAACGATATAACAACAATATGCCAATACCAATAACCTTATTTTTTGCAATTTTTGGGATATTATTACTATCCGTGTTTTATTTCCAAAATAATAAACAAAATAAATTTGCTAGGATATATTTAGTTTCAGGGATAATATTGATTTTAATGGTGGTAATTTTTTGGATTGCTTTATTATTGCAATAATAGTAATACCAGAATGCAGTTAATGTTTCTCTGAACTTTTATTTGTGAGGGAAGTAGATTAATTTTCTAATTTCGCCAATGTCAGATAAAAAAGACAGCAAAAGATTAAATACAATTAATTCTTCTTTTTTTTTACTTATAGTAACATTGTATTGGCTTATAATTCGATAAATGAGAAATTAAAGATGTAAAAATGGCTGAAAAAACAAAACTTACTATGGTAGGTATTAACGCACTTACATCACCTTTTCGATGGATAATTGTAACTGGAATTATTTATTTCATTGCCTCTGGCAGTATTGATATATTAAGAGCTTGGGTGTATATCGGCGTTTACATTGTAGGTTCATTAGTAGGTGGCCTTTTATTAGTGAAAAAAGTTCCCGAATTATTAAATCAAAGAGGAAAAATCCAGGAAGGAACAAATAAATTGGATAAGATTGTTATTCTAACATACTTTCTTTTTACTATTGTTGTAACTCCTTTAATGGCAGGATTGGATTATAGATTCGGCATCTCCACATTACCTTTTAGTTTTTTATTTATCGGCGTAGGACTTTATTTCCTATCTGCCATATTTTCAACCTGGCCAATGTTTCATAATCCTTTTTTTGAAGGGACTGTCCGTATTCAGAAGGACAGAGGCCACAAAGTTATTGAAAGTGGCCCATACAGTATTGTGCGGCATCCTGGCTATTTGGGGATGCTAATAGGTTCCCTGCCCTTACCATTTGCATTTGGTTCTCTTCTGAGTTTTGCACCCGTTTGTATCATGATTTGTCTTGTGTTTATCAGGACATATCATGAAGATAAAGTACTTCAGAGTGAACTAGAAGGGTATAAAAAATACGTCCAGAAAGTAAAATACCGTTTAATTCCTTTGGTATGGTGACATTGCTATTTTTTTATCTCAAAGAAAATCAAGAAGAAGATTAATTTATTTTTATTCTTTTAATTAGCGCTTTTTCCTTTCCTTTTGCCCTTCCTTAATCATGTTAGAAGTTATGAGGAAAAATATTGTAATCCCTAGAACATTTGATAGTACCATTGGGACTGTTATCACTTTAACAACATCTAAAGCCGCATTAAAAGGTCTTGCCAAAATTAGTATGAGCCCCATATGGCACAATTCTACTAAAACTGCAATAATCATAGCTTTATAGATCCCAACAAATTCTCCCTTATTGTACTTATAGACCAATCCTCCAATAACGCCTGCTGAAATTGTGGCAATTGAGCAAGGAAGAGTAGTGAAACCATCCCCAAAGTATCTAGTTATACCTCCAATTAATCCTGCACCAAGTCCTATAACTGGACCTCCAACTAGACCAGCAACTAGTGGCCCCATGTCCCTTACATTCGCTATAGCGCCAGAAGGAAGTTTTATCCCAGAATAATTTGCCAATATGGAAAATAAACCAAATATAAATATCATTATTATCTGATTCTTGTATGTAAATTTTTTCTCAATTGCAACTTCTTTAAACTGATTGACAGAACTTACGATTACTGCCATTACGGTGGCCATAAAGACTACTTCTTTAATCAAAAAAGATAAGATACTCAATATTTCTTCAGGATTCATATCAATAATCATCAAAATAAATTTATAAATTTAATTGAATAATTTATAAAATGTGTTATTTGATAAAGGGATTTAGAAAATCAGAAAGAAGATTAATTTATTTTTTCTTTTATTTCAATAAGGATTTTATTTTGTTCCTCGATATCTTCTCTATATACAATTCTAATCTGAATCTCTCTTATTGGATAATTTACTTTCATACATCTTTTCTAGTATGGGCAGGGCTTTTCTAGCTGCACTGTTCTCTGCATCGTCTTTACTATTGCAGAGCTCCCCTGTTATCCCTCCTCCGTCTATCATTAGTGTGGAATAAAAAGCAGGCCTATTATCTGATTTAGCTTCAACTGTCTTATAGGTGGGGCGCTTAATCTTTAACTTATCAAAAATCTCTTTTACCTTGGTGACGTAGTCCTCATAATCCTCAATATTAATGGAGCCATAGATTGGGATAATCTCTTTTTCTATAATACTTTTGACTGTTTCAAATCCTTCTTCTAGGTAAATTGCGCCGATTACTCCTTCTAGTTTTTCACCAGAGTCAATGTGGCATTTTTTTGAAATAATATCTAGAACTTGTCTACTTTCCATAATCTTCTTTTTATTTGTAATATCGCCTGGATCGGTTAACCCTTCTTTAATTAGATGTTCAATTATTACGGTGCTTAACACAGAATCCCCTAGTGTTCGAAATGACCTATCTACTAGGGCCTTTTCCAATAAATCAGTTGTGAACTTATACCCAAGGAGAGTTTCTTTGTTCATGCATATCGCCAATAAAAACCTATAGCAGTTCTCTATTCTTGGGCCAGAAAATTATCTTGTTTTCTTCCGATCGTTCTTCTATCTCGTAATCGCAGAGCTTTCTTATATGTTCCAAATCCTTTACATTCACTTTGTTTTCGCATGTTATAGTTACCGGGATGGAGCTTTTTAGTGAGTTACTCATATCACTCCATGTAAGAGTTCCATTTTTTGATTTGAGAGCCATTTCACTAGAGTATTTGAAATTGTCTTTTGATAGCATTCGTGGGAATTCGATCTTTTCAATATTTATATTTTTACTGGGCAAAGCTAAAATGAATTCCAATATCGTGGCAAAACATTTAGGCTCAATTTCATCAAAAATTATTTTTGTTTTCATAAGTATCAAACAATATTATGTCATTCCATTTATATACTTACCATATTATGTTTAGGTGAGGATATTTAAATAGAAAAGAGAAGCAAACTATACCCCAGATGCTTGGCGCTGGTGGGAAGAGTTTGCAACACATGACCCATTCTGTAAATCTGACCCTGATGATGATCCAATAATCTTGGAAGTTGATCAAGGCAGGTGGACGAGCTTTGGGTATATTATTGCCAAAAAGGAATAAGTGATTTAATTCTCCTTATATTATCTATTTAGCCTAGTCAAATCAGTTAATAAATTGTTCTCTGGCCTTTTTCCTATAAACTCTCTAGATTCAACAATATATATTCTAAGTTATACTATTCAAATCTGTTCCAATTTAACCCCTTAATTTTGCCAAAACTCTATAAAAATTTACCCCATCACTCTATTTTTAAATCACTAAATAACTCAAATTTTTCTGTTTAGTAAAAATATATATTATTTAGTATATATATTAGAATAATTATTGCAATAAATTTTAAGCTCGAAAATAGAATTTGATAATTAATTACCAACACTTGAATTAAATGTATTTAATAATAATATTTGGTAACACATTACCAATATTCATTAAAATATATTATATTTACTAATTTACCTAATAAACAAAAGACTTAAATAGTAATTATGCATATAATTCATATGGCAAATCTGCTAATAGTACTAATTATCATAGGTGCTCTTTTAGCAGGATTAGCGCTATTTGTGGCATTTGCAAGTCCAAAAGGATCTTCCACCAGAGATAAAGGTAATATTCATAAGAAAAGGGCGACTGTCCAGTTCATAATAGGCGTTTTATTATCATTGCTAGGGGCTTTCTTGATGTTTAATGGTACCCTGCTCGGCGAAAATACTGTATCCATTGCAAGAGTTATTGGTATAATTGGGATTGGATTAATAGCTACCTCATACACAACTTTACCCTTCATGATGAATAGAGAAAATAAAAATAAAGAAAAATTGCAATAATCTTATAAAAATATATTCTATATAGTATACTAATGTAAAATAATTGCATTAATTCAATTGCAAATATTATTCAAAACAATATAATAAAAGATATAATAATGAAAATTTATTGCAATTACTGCTTATCTTTGGAAATGGCATCGGATACCAATTCCCAAAAATATTCTTTATCTATTTGCTCTAAAGACTTTATCTTGATATGTCTCATCGTCTTTCCAGTTCCTTGAAGTAATTTCTTTGGATCTTTAAGCTCTATTGCCCTGTAAAATCCTAGATTAACATGGCCGCCAGTAGGAAAAATGTAACATATATCCCCCTTGTTCGAATAAACTGGCTGCTTCCACTTTAATGATTCATTTAGGCTAGGGTCAATAGATAAAATAATCTCTCTAAGCGCTTTTACAATCTCTTTTTTATCCTCGGGCAGATTGTTAATATATTCGCTAACTTCTTTCGAAGATCCGACCATAATATCATAGACTATTTGTTCTTTTAGATTTAAAAATACCCCCTTATACTATGATTTTATTTTTTACTAAGCTACTCTAAACGACTAAAAAAACCGTTTTGCGAATAATAAGATTTTTAACTTCTTGGGATAATGTGAATTATGGGTAAAATAGGCCCTAAATAGCCTGTTTACCTGGCTTTTTTCTAGTATTTATCCTATAATTTATTGCGTATAATGTATATTATACGTAGCATAGACGGTTTTCGTGTAAATTTCGCTAAAAAAGGACGATTTTAGGGACTTTTTAGTAGTACTTAGGACTACAATAAGGCTAATAGTAGGTAAGGGCCCTTATAGTTACGTTCGACATTATTTAATTAGGACATGCCACAGTTTACTTATTTTTAGATATCAAAAGCCTTCTTTTTATTCAAATAAGCCCGGGTTAATTAGATAAAAAAAGAATTTTAGGTATTATTTGAATGCCGCATAAAGTGGTTTCGTGGAAAATAGTATAAAGAGTACTATAAGCAGTATAACGTACTGTTTTATCAAAGCTGGGAAGTAAGCTCCAATAATAAGGCCAAATATCATCGCGCCAATTTTAACAAATGCAATATCCCAGGCGCTTAATTTTCCTGATTTTTTATCTATCCAAGACATTAATCCCATGTTCTCACCATAATAACTGGGGGTAAATAACTATTTATAGTTAACTTACAAAAAAGTTGGTAAATGAATTCCGATTCCATTTTCATAGTTAATATTTGTCTTTACTAGAAAAAAATATAGTATTGGTATTCCATAACTAACATGACAAATAATAATATATTGCAATTATTATATATTTTTATATTATATAAAATATAGTTTTATATAATTATTGCAATTATGTTAATTGTTTTATATAAATATAAAGCAGAGTGTTCAAATATATCACATATCACTCGATTATTCAAAAGAGCATAGGTTACTTGCAACAGTAAGATACTATCAGAAATAATGAGTTAATATGATGGCTTTGCTAGAAAAAAGAAACTACTAATTAAAAATATGGTAATTGGGTTTCAATCTCAAGATCTTTAGAAAATGAAAAGTAAATATTTTTAATATTTATAATTTCTGCAATAATTATTCAAAAATATATTCTTTATCATATATATTGTTATTTTACTGATTTTTAAACTTTTATCAGAGATAGCTTCGGGTTATTTTTAACAAATTTTTCAGAAATATGAATTTTAGTATGGCCTAATATTTTTAAAAATAAATGCAATAATTATTTAATTATATATATTATAAAATATATATTGTTGTTACTAAACAGAAAAATTTGAGTTATTTAGTGATTTAAAAATAGAGTGATGGAGGTTTCTAGAATAGAGTATTTAATTGATTAGTCCGTCCTATTTGAGTAAATATTTTATTTATTAAAGCTATTCAATAAAATAAGGCCATTTAGACCTAAGAATTTATTACTAGTAACCTGATCCAGATCCGCTAGCAGATCCTGTCGCTCCAGTTTGCACTATGAATTGTCCATTCATTAAAGGGTGTACATCGCATCTAAAGAAATATGTTCCAACTTTTGTTGGGGCGTTAAATTCATAAGTGGTAGATGTCATGCCTGCGATTATTGCTCCAACGAATATGGAATTTTTTGCATCTGAAGTTTCGTATACTGCGAAGTTATGGGGTTCCGCATTATCCTGATTATTAAATATTACTTTCACATGTGCTCCTGGAGGTACGGTTATTGTGCTCTTGTCAAACGCCATGTTCTTTGCCATAAGATTGATGGTGACTTCTTGAGTAGTAGTTGTTTTTTGACTCGAACAGCCTGCAAGGACTACTGAAATTAGTAATACTCCTATCAACAAAATATAAATATTTTTCTTCATTTATTCCTCCTTTAACTTTAAAATTAATTTGGTTTCATAATTAATAAGTTTCTAAGTATTTAAATTTAGTCCAAATAATCAATAGTTGTTCGAATATAATTATCTATACTTGAAAATATCAAATATTTAATTACAAGAAATATAAATTAGTATTGCAATAAATATATAATAATATACTTTATAGAATATATATTGTTGCATCTGGAAATTTTCGCTGAAAAAAAATTGAGTAATGGGTTAAATTTTTATAGAGTTTTGGCAAATTTGAGGGGGTTAAAAAGAGGGGCTGGTACATATCATCGAGAGGATATATTGTGGTTCTAGGACGTATTCAGAGAAAAAAGTCTGGTTTTTTAACTGATTAGGGTAGGGTAAACTAGTTAAAAATGCATGTTGAATGGATTTCTAATATATTGACAACAAGATTTTTAGAGTTATTTAGCCCATATAGGCACATGATGGATCTTCTGCTAAGATATTGTTTGATTTAATGTATGCTCTTGCCCGGCACCCACCACATATTATTTTGTATTTGCAATCTCCACACTTGCCTTCCCAGTTATTTCTATCCCTCATTTGGTTTAAGGCATCATTATTTTTCCATATTGATTTAAGATTTCCATCTAGAATATTGCCTAAATCCATTCTTAGAAAAGGGCACGGCATAATTGTTCCTTCATTTGATATGGCCAGAAGGAATCTGCCTGCGGAGCATCCTCCAACATATTCTATGTATCTGCCCCAACCGGGTTTATCAAATTTGGTGAATCCGATTTGCATGAGCTCTTTATTATTTTGTTTTTCATAATGCAGCTGAGAGATTTCTGGAGCTTGTAGTACTACTATTTTTCTAAAATATTGATCATACTCTTTACGCTTATTTATGATTTCTGTTAGAACTTTTTCCTTATCGCCGTTATCTA
>DAOSDU010000004.1:102500-146403 GCA_035362715.1 Methanofastidiosum sp. | reverse complement strand
ATGTGATCATTGTAAAAGACTAGTGCTTAAAATAAATATGTCCCACAGCCGAAAAGTTATTTAAGATAATTTAATCATGTTACATATATGAAAAGAGAAATTGTAAAGGATATTGACCTTAATAAAATAAAGAAGATGAAAGATCTAACTGATCAGATGACTCTATCGGGAGGTTATGTAGCAAAAAAAGTTGGCGATGGTTCCCAGATTTTAGAAAAAATGGCAAGAGACAAAGATTGTAAGAGAATTTTATCCTTTCCGGCTTCTTTAGTTGCAACGGGAACAAGAGGTATAATCAAAGAGCTTGTAAAGAGAAAGCTCTTTGATATGATAATCACAACCCCCGGTACATTAGACCATGATATTGCAAGAGTCTATAGGGACTATTATCACGGCTCGTTTGAAATGGATGATAGAAAACTTCACAAGGAAGGTGTAAACAGAGAGGGTAATGTATTAATACCTAACGAGTCATATTCAGAGATTCTTGAGGAGAAGGTAAGAAAAGTTATTGGAGATTTATACAATAAGGGCGTTAGGGATGTTTCGCCTCATGAACTTGTATGGGAATTTGGAAAATCCTTAGAAGGAGAAAAAAATAAGGAAGATTCTATTATTTACTGGTGTTATAAGAATAATATACCAGTTATACTTCCGGGGCCTCTTGACGGTTCGTGGGGGTGGCAACTTTATTATTTCTGGCAGGATGGCCATAAAGACTTCAATCTTAATTTGATGAAGGATGAGGACATTATAAGTGACTTGATTTATTCGGCAGATAAAACTGGTGCATTGATGATTGGAGGGGGCATATCAAAGCACCATACAATATGGTGGAATCAGTTTAGAGGTGGTCTTGACTACGCAGTTTATATCACTACTGCGCCTGAATGGGACGGTTCTCTTTCAGGGGCAAGGATAAGGGAAGCTATTTCATGGGGAAAGGTAAGGGAAGATGCGGATTTTATTACAATAGAAGGGGATGCAACAGTAATATTGCCAATAATGATAGCCTCTCTTCTTGAAGTGATTTAATGAGTAGGGGCCTTTTTATAGGCAGATTTCAGCCTTTTCACAATGGCCATTATATGGCGATAAAAGATATTCTGAAAATAGAAGATGAAGTGATAATCTGTGTTGCAGCCTCTCAAGTATCATACACTATTTCAAACCCCTTTTCAAGTGGGGAACGAATTGAGATGATCTTGCGTTCTGTCAAAGATCTAAGAGATAAAGTAATAATTTTGTCAAGTCCAAATACAGAAAGCAACTCTATGTGGGTAGAAAACATTATTGATACTTTTCCGCCCTTTGACAATGTATATACTAATAACACCCTCGTAAGATTACTTTGGGAAAAAAGGGGTTACAAGGTATCTGAAGTTAGATTTCACCAAAAAGAGGAGTTCAATGGGACGTTGATTAGAAAATTGATTTCTTCGGATAAAAAATGGAGTGACCTTGTACCAAATGAAACAAGGAACTATATCAAAGAAATCAGCGGAGAAAAAAGAATAAAAGAGATTCTAAACATTGAAGAAAAATTAAGAGATGGCGCAGTATAGACTACTCTTGCACAATATAATAGAGCTCTTCTAGTGTTATGTAAACGACTTTTTGATTGCCGAGGTAATCTAAAAGTGAATTTAAGTTTTCTATTGTATAGTTTCCGCATGCTCTAGTATAGCTTTGGTATTCTTCTGGCGCTTCAATCTCAACTAGTTCCCAAGGGTGAAGTCCTATAACTATAATCTTAATATCCTTATCTGATTGCTGACTTACTGCCTTATTGAAACAATCAATCCATGATCTATTGTAGGTAGTTGGGGGGTAGAAGTATGCAGGAGTATGCGAAACTGGTACCCTTAGAATGCTCATATTGCCTTCAGATGTCCAGTCAGTTTCATTTGGGTGGTAAGGATATGAATTAATTTTTTCTGCAGATGCTTCAACAAGGTATCCGTGGTCTTGGAGTAAAATCACTAAATCATTACATGCGCTGTGCCCGGGAGACCTAAATGAAACTGGGCGAACGCCTATTGCTTTCTCTATCGCATTTGTTGAAAGAATAATCTCATTTTCTATCTCAGACTTAGTCTGCGCTTTAATTGATTTGTGGTGGTAGCTGTGTGATCCAATCTCATGGCCTCTTTGGTAGATCTCCTTTAAGATGTCAGGCCTATTATCCGTCACTTCTCCTGTTACAAGGAAAGTAGCTTTTACATCGTGCTCTTCAAAAATAGAGAGTAATACAGGAATACCCTCGTCTAGGCCTTTTTCAGTATTAAGTACTGGCGGGAAATCGTATTCTGTATCGACAGTAAATAAAACATAAGTTCCTTTAATCTCAGCTTTATTGAAGAGCTCAGAATTACCAATCAAAATTAATAAAGAAATTAGAATTGCAAAAATAATCGGCTTTTTCATTAAATCCTACTCAATGCCTTTACCAGTGGACACTATAATAAAATCTCCGTGTTTTATACCTTTTATTGACAAAAGATATCTCGCAAAGTCCCTTATCTTTTCACTGTTACCTTTAATAATAATGACCTCAAGACAGTTTTCTTCATCAAGATGGACATGAGAAGTTGTTACGATTTCTTTTATATGGTGGTGCTCTACATCTGTTATCTTTTCAGCTATCCCACGCTTAGTGTGGTCGTACACCAATGAGATTGTGCAGACGGCGTCCTCTTCCCCAGAAATCCACTGGCGTTTGACTATGTATCCTCTTATCATATCTCTGATTGCTTCAGAGCGACTATCATAACCCTCCGCCTCAATTATCTTGTCAAATTTTTCCAAAAGGTCCGGGGGGATTGAAACACCAAATCTTAAAACGCCGTTCATCAAACACGCCTCTGCTTAGTTAAGGCTACAATTTTATATAGTTATGCTCAATTAATATATAAGTCAATATTATTAATAATATATGGTATAGAAAGATTTATTAGTATATAAGTATATCTTATAGTATAAGGTGATGAAATGAATAGTAATGTGCGACTTGATGAAAAGGATAGGCAAATAATAACACTTTTTCAAAAAAATCCCGAGATATCACAAAGTGATATAGCCGAAATAATAGGTCTTTCACAGCCTTCTGTTGGGATGAGAATAAAAAAACTCAAGGATAGAGGAATACTCTCCCATATTGTAGGAATGAACTTTAAGAAGGTTAATCTCTTCCTTGCTAAAGTTGAGATAGCTGCAAAAAATTCACAAAATATAATTGATACTTTTTCCAAATGCCCGTTCTTCATTAATGCTCTTATGGTATCAGGAAAATATAATATGACGCTTCTTTTTATGGGGGAAAACATTGCAACTCTCGAATCTATTGTTGACTATCATTTAAGACAAAATCTGGACATAAAAGAAGTTGATTTTAATATAATTATAAGTCCAGTAAAGGATCTAGTAATGCCAGTCAAGATAACATTAGAAGGTGAAAGAGGATGCGATCTAGATTGTGATGGATGCCCTTACTACAAATCTGGAAGATGTCTTGGATGCCCAGCGACTAGTGCTTACAAAGGAGATTTCTGGAGAAAAGATTAATCATTTTCTTCCTTTCTCAAATCACTGGAAGATATTTTTTTATTATCTTTAATAATCAAATCTACTTCTATTATATCAAGGGGATAAATTCCTAATTCTGCTCTTATGTCATTTATTTCTTTTGCCGTATCAAGTGTATCAGAAGTTACAACAATCACATCAGCTTCCATTGACTCTATTGCAAATCCGTATCTATCATTTATTTCTATTATTTGGTAATCATAGTTATTTGTTTTCCCTTCTTCAGCCAAGCATTGGATTAGATTATTTTTTCTAGTTTCAAAACTTTGGATACTTTCTGCGTATGGTTTATTTTTTATCATGTTTTCAGATGTTAATCCGATATATACATAACCGAGTGAAAATGCAGACATTAAGAAATGTTTATGGCCTTCATGGAGTCGATCAAAGGTTCCTGATGCAATGACCTTCATTCTCCCACCTTTGGTTTTGTATACCCTTTTAGATTATTAAAATCTTTAAGTGACCTTTGAACTAGTAAATAGAGTTCATTTTTATCAGTTATAGCAATCATGTGTGCAGGAGGGTGAATCTTTCGAAGTCTGTCTATTATTAGACCGCCTTCGCCCTCAACGGATGCTATCACATTGGCTTTAAATTTTATTTTTACTTCTTGTTTTAGGGTTTTTTTCAAAA
The DNA here is from genome assembly GCA_035362715.1 of Methanofastidiosum sp. Taxonomy (NCBI): domain Archaea; kingdom Methanobacteriati; phylum Methanobacteriota; class Candidatus Methanofastidiosia; order Candidatus Methanofastidiosales; family Candidatus Methanofastidiosaceae; genus Candidatus Methanofastidiosum; species Methanofastidiosum sp. The sequence goes on along the minus strand of DAOSDU010000004.1, from coordinate 142,182 downwards.
GTGTTTCTGAAAATTCCTCTGTGATAACTTTGGGTTTCCCAATTACCTTTAGGTCACCATATCTCTTCATATCAGAGAGAGATGTCAATATTTTATCAAATGATTCTGATCTCAGAAGCACAAAAGTAGTTTCCACAAATTGTTTAGTGAACAATGAAATAAAAGTTTTTGCCTAAAGTTAGAGAAAAATAACCAAAACCTTTATATATATTTTTTAGGAGTAGAAAAATACTCTTAGTAATGCGGTTGTAGTGTAGTGGCTAGCACGCGAGCTTGCCAAGCTCGCAACTCGGGTTCGAATCCCGGCGACCGCACTTCTTTTTATTACAAATGCGTATTGATTTTAGGCCATTTTTACCATATTTTAATTAATAGAATAGATTTTCTAAAATAAAGTCTAATTATAATCTATTTGGCCTTAAAATTAGGGCCAAATTCTAAAATAGGGATATTTTTAATAAAATTATCATTTGAAATGCAACTATGCCGAGATAAGGATAATCAATGGCTCAAAAATATTTTATCCATGTTTTCAATAGATGCTAATTTTAGGGCCAAGATCCTAATAATCACTAAGGCCTTCTGTAAGGTGGCCTGATATTATGCTATTTTCTTATTGGGAAAAGAGTGGTATAGTTAAGCATGAAGGCATAATTCACGACGTCTACTTTGATGATAAAGACCTCGAAAGCTATCTAGAGTATACCAGTAATTATCCAGTTTCGCATACTTGTTTAGACTACCCCATGATAACTAATGAGGATAGAGAAAAAAAGTTTCTTGAAGATCTTAGGGCATGCGCAAAGGACAAGCGTTTTCAGTATCTTGACCTAGATAATGCCGTACTTGTGTATGAGAATCTAGAGGCCCTAAATTTAGGGCCAAAAACATCGATTGAAAGATTGTTCTTCCTTAAAGGATTTCACTTAGCTATGTTGGAAAGCTTCGATATAGCTTCAAACTGGCAGCAGCCAACTTCTATCGAACTGGTCACATTATACTGGGGGACAAATGAGCTTTCAAGAGTAGAGATTATTCTCTTTGAACTAATCTACGAAAAAATATTCACGCCAGTACTAAAGAGTGTACACAAAGAAGGAAATACATGGCGTCATGTCCATAGGACAATTTCAAAAGAAAAGGCCATTAATTTTTTGTGTAAGAATTCCCCAATAATTTATAGAAATCAGAAGGTTCCAGAAACTATCCTGACACTTTCACTTAGGTTAAACTATCCTCTAATTGATGAACTGGCCCAAAAAATATATCTCAAGGAAGTCTTATTCTTAGAGGATGCTCCTAACTTTTACGGAGACGATCTAAAGGTATATGGCCCTTATAAAAAAGGAGATATTGGAAAGATACCAAAAAGAACATATGAGATTCTTATCGAAAATGCAGTTGTAAAAGATGCAGCTTGTGGCCCAAAGACACTGATGGATTGGGCTTTGACCTATTATGACGCAGGATTAAACATTCTGCCCCTCGTACCCCGTGATAAATTTCCAATGATCAAATGGGGGAAGTATGAGAAAGAGAGGGCAAGAAGAGAGGATGTTATTTCTTGGTGGACAAAGCAGCCTGAGGCAAATATTGGAATTATAACTGGAGAAATAAATAACTTAGTAGTAGTCGATGTAGATAAAGAACAGGGCAAAAAATCTTTAGAAATACTTTACAACAAGGAAATGCCATTAACGGTCGTAACAAAGTCAATAAGAGGAAAACACTACTATTTTAAAAACACAGACAAATGGGGCAGTCATATTGGGATCTATCCTGATATCGACATAAGGGGGGGAGGGGGGCTTATAGTGGCACCTCCAAGCATACACCCTACTGGAAAAGAGTATAGGTGGATTAATCCCATACTTGAAACAGAAATTGCTGAAATGCCTACCGAGCTAGTTGAAGCCTTCAAGGAAAAGATTAGAAGTAAGCCCAACATATTTGAAGGTAAGATAAAACAAGGGGAGAGAAATAAGGCCTTAACATCAATATCTGGAACTCTGAGAAACATCGGTCTTGATCCAGAGCACATCCGAGCCACACTCCTTGCGATAAATCAAGTTAGAATGCAAGAGCCGTTGCCAGAAAAAGAGGTATCTAAAATAACTACAGATTTTCAAAAGAGTTTTTTCACTTTGAGCGATATGGGAAATGCAGAGCGCATGGTCAAGTACTATGGCGAGACTATAAGGTATTGCAGTTCTCTTGGAAGATGGTATATATGGAACGGGGATAGATGGGAAGAGGACTCGGTAAAAAAGATTAAGCTCATAGCTATGGAAGTTGCAAGATTTATTTTTTCAGAGGCTTCTATGGAGCCATATCTAGAAAATCAGAGAAAGTTATCCAACTGGGCGTTAACTTCTCAGATGGAGCCAAGATTAAATGCAATGGTAAATGCTGCGATGGCTATGGTGCCTATAACTCCAGATGATCTTGATAAAGATCTATTTCTTTTGAATGTTCGAAATGGAACAATAGATCTAAAGACAATGGAGTTTGATGAGGCCCATTCTAAAGATAGCTATATCACAAAGATTGTCGATGTAGTTTATGATTCCGAGGCAAAATGCCCTTTATGGGAGAATTTCCTTCATGAGATCTTCGAAGGTGATATAGAACTAATTTCTTATATCCAGGAGCTCGTTGGATACAGCCTCACAGGAGATACAGGTGAGCAGATACTTATCTTTCTTTATGGTGGGGGCCAAAACGGGAAATCTACCTTTATGAATGTTCTAAAAGCCTTACTTGGAGACTATGCAAAGCAGACTGACTTTTCAACTTTCACTGTTAGGAAGAACGATTCTGGCCCTAGAAATGATCTAGCAAGACTCAAAGGAGCTAGGCTTGTAAGCACGATAGAGATCGAGGAGGGAAAGCAACTTGCAGAGAGTCTTGTTAAACAGGTAACTGGTGAGGATACAATTAAGGCCAGATTTCTATATTCAGAGGAGTTTGAGTTTCTGCCAAACTTCAAGATCTGGCTAGTAGCCAATAATAAGCCGATAATCAAGGGCGGTGACTTTGCAATATGGAGAAGGATAAGACTAATACCGTTTAATGTGAAAATCCCAGAAGAAAAGAAGGACAAAGAGCTTGGTAAAAAACTAAAGGAGGAGCTCCCAGGCATTTTGAACTGGGCGCTTGAAGGGTGCAGAAGGTGGCAATCTGAAGGGCTAAAAACTCCAAAGTCGGTTGAACTTGCAACAAAAGAATATGAGGAAGAGATGGATCCAATCAAGGAGTTTTTAGAGGATATCTGCACGACAGAGACTCTAGGCAAAACAAAGACCGGAGAGCTTTACCAGACCTATGAAGAGTACTGCAGCTTTGTAAAAATCAATCCAATTCCAAACAGGGTATTTGGAAGAAGACTTGCCCAGATAGGAATCAAAAGATCAAGAGATCACAACGGCAGATATTATGAAGGAATTGAAATTGATAATGATAAACTTGAAAGGATGAGAAATAGCTTTAGGCCAAATTTATATTAATCTAAAAATGTGACATATGTGACATCAATGACACATTTTTTAGAAAAACTTTTTTATTCACCCAATTATAGGAACTTTTATTATTTTTAATATTTTGATGTCACGTTTGACACGGATTATGATAATATAGTATATTTAATCTTAAAATTAGGGCCAGAATAACTGTGAGCCTTTTCCCTATTTTCCCTATTTTTTTCCATATTCTTATATATATGGAAAGATGAGATTAGGCTAATAATAAAAAAGTAAGGGCCATTAAAAGCGATTTAGCATGATAAATTTTATTCCACTTATTATTGGATCATATATTTTTATACTGATAGGACTTTACTATTTTTATTCAGGGAAGACCCTTTTTCCATTTTTTTCTGGAATTCCCAAAGGCATGTATCGATTCAATGCGTGGGGCTATATCTTAGGGGGTATTTTTTTCCAATTATTTTTACTATCTCTGCCTTTGTGGTCTTCAGAATCTAGAATCGAGTTCAAAATAATCATTACTTTCCTCTATGTTTTTTCTATAGGCTGGCTTTTCTATAATACATACCAAAAATACAAAGTCAGAATAGATAAGATTAATCAAAAACAAAGAGGGACTAAATAAATGACATCTGACTTCAAACCCGGCAAGGCATACCTGATAAAGGGCAAGGACATAGAGCAGGTCAAGAGTGAGATCAAGCAATGGCTTGCAGAAAAAGGGATAGAGGTAAAAGAAGAAGATGAAAATTCACTTTTAGCATATAATTATTTTTATAGTTTTAAGATTAGTCGGATATGGATTAGTCTAAAATTGGAAAATCACATTTCTGGAACTGTTATCACTTTTGATGAAAGAGTGTATGGTTTTTGGATGTGGTTTGTTGGGGCTGAATACTATTACCATGACGAAATAAAAAAAGATATGGTAAGATATCTCAAAGGAAAAAAAGAAATTGGAATCAATACAATTGGCAGATATTATGCTTTATCACACTTGCCCACTTTACCTGCCTTAATATTTTGGGGCGTTCCATTCTTTTCGGGTATGTTTTCCATTATGCTTGAAGAGAATATCTGGAATTTATTTTTTAAATTATTTCTAATTTTTATCTTAATTGGCAATATATTCTCTATGTATCTGGCATTTATTCCTATTAAGAAAAGACTAGACAATCTTGCAAATTCAGAAGAACATTATATTGAAAAATATTCTGGAGAAGATTATAAAGTGGACATATTTCCGCTTATTGGATTCTATTTCATCTTTCTACTATTCTTTATCTTTATGTATTCTAAGATTCCCTGAAATGGATTATTATATCAAGAAATAACCAAATCTAGTTTATCAAGTTAAACTGAATGATTTTACTAGTGTTATTTTTAGGGCCGCCCTTTTCGCTATTTTCCCTATTTTTTTCCATATTCTTATATATGCTGTATCATATCAGTGTTCATAGTATTTTTTTTATTGATGGTGAAATAATGAATCCTACTCTCCAAGGACTTAACGAAAAGCAGAGAGAAGCTGTTGTAAGTGAGGACAAACGGTTACTTGTCTTGGCCGGTGCAGGAAGTGGCAAGACAAAAACAATAATTCAAAAAATCATGTATCTTATTTTTGAACAGAATGTAGACCCTTCAGAGATTTTAGCCATTACATTTGCCAGAAACGCAGCAAATGAAATGTTTGATAAGTTAATTATTGAAGCCGATGATAAATGTGAGTACAAGAATATAGTATATAATAAAAAAATAACAAACAAGCAGAAATATGAGGAAAGAAAAAAATATGTATCAAAATATCCGTGGCTCAATAACTTAACAGTCAGAACTTTTCATAGTCTTTGTTTTTATATATTGAGAAATAATGGTGCCAAAGAATTTGATAATAGATTTAAAATTCTGCCAGATAAGGAATACGGTGATACACTAGGAACTTATTTTCAAGCACCTGAGGATTCTAAAGAAATCTTACATAAACTAATATTAGCTTGTGCTAGCGATAAAGAATATTTATTGTTATTAAAAAGGTATATTCTAGACCATTACGTTGAAGAATTAAGGTTAAAGGTAAATACTAATTACCCTAATCAATATCCACGGCCTTATATTACTCTAAGGGGCGAATCTGTAAGATCCAAATCTGAGAGATATATTGCAGATTGGCTTTATCGACACAATATAGATTATGAGTATGAATCACCCCTTCAAATATCGGATTATAAAGCAAATCCAGATTTTTTCATACCAGAAGCTAATCTCTACATCGAACACGTAAGCAATCGCAGCTCCCCAACGGCACTAAAGGAAATAGATTTCAAAGAAGCAGGCAAAGCTTATTTCAAAGTTTTTGAATCTATGACTGTCGATATAAATGAATTTCACAGAGAATTAGAGAAAGTTATTTCGCCAAGAATTCACAAAGATATTACAAAATTACCTGCCCTTAAGTTTGAAGAAGAGTTTTCAGGTTATCATAAGGAACTGGATAGATTTGTAGCGGAGTTAACTAGTGTAATAGATAAAATAAAAGTTGAGGGAAGAGATTTTTTAGAAATATATCAAAAATCTCAGAATGATCCGCATAAAAGAGTAAAAGATTTTTACATTCTTATAGAACCAATAATCAAAAGCTTCTCAGATTATTGTACTTATCATTCATATCTAGATTTTAACGATTTAATAATAAAAACGATTGACTTACTTAATAACTATCCTGACGTTAAAAGTATCTTCCAAACAAAATACAAATATATTCTAGTAGATGAGTTTCAGGATGTAAATACTCTCCAAGTAAAATTACTTAAACTATTATTGACAGAAGAAACACAATTATTTTGTGTAGGAGACGACTGGCAGAGCATTTATGGGTGGAGAGGTTCAGAAGTAGAATACATAGTTAACTTTGAAAAATATTTTGAAAACTCTAAAATCATAAAACTTGATATAAATTACAGGAGCCATGATAATATCGTTTCTGCTTCTAGTGAGGTTATAAAGCACAATAAATTTCAAATAGCTAAAGAAATACGCTCTATATCAAAAAAAGGAAAAAAACTTTATCTTTACGCATCAAAGAAAGAATCAGAAGACGGTGTCGAAAAGGTAGTAGAGAATATAAAGCAATTTTTAGATAACGGCTATAATCGTGAAGATATTTTAATTCTTTACAGAAAGAAACGAATGTTTGACCCATACAAATACGAACTAGCTAAAGCAAATATCAGAGTGCCCTCTGGAACGATTCATTCTGCCAAAGGCTTAGAAGCTAGAGTAGTATTTCTAATAGGATTAACTTCAGGCTTGTATGGATTTCCAAGTGTATGGGGAGAAGATCGAATATTCCAGATCATAAAAGAAACAAATTACGAGTTAAGGATGGAAGAAGAGCGAAGGCTTTTTTATGTGGCAATGACTAGAGCCAAGGAAGAGCTATTTTTGATAACTGAAATAGGCAACGAGTCTTCTTTCATAAAGGAAATACCTGGAGAATTTATCGATAGAAGTAACTTCTTGATATTAAATATAATAAATAATGATATCCCTTTAGTTTGCAGTGATTGTAGTAACAGGATAGAAGATAGTTTTTTGTTTTGCCCTTATTGTGGCAAGAAACTTCTTAATGAAAAAGAAGATGTACAAATCCCTGATGAAGTTAAATCTGTAAGGCTTGAAGATCTTATCCCGAAAAAATCTTATCAGGATAGAATAGATAAATTAAGAATGAAACACCCCAGAGCCTATGAGAAATGGGAGTCTGAAGAGGAAGCTAAATTGATTAATTTATTTAATCAAGGAACTTCAATAAGTGACATTGCTAAAGTTTTTGAAAGACAAAATAGTGCTATTAGAGCCAGACTAAAAAAGTTAGGATTAATTGATGAATACTAAAATCAATCTTATTAATAATTATTATAAATAATAAAAAACTACTATAAAAGAGGGATTAAATGAATTCAAGCATAATAACAAGTTTTAATGTAGCAATTGCTAGGCCCGGACCAAAAAGATATCTATATGCGCCTAACTATCATCTTCTTGAAACTTTAATAGGATGTTCTGCATATAAAGTTTATATCCCCTATGATATTGAAACATTTGGAACTTTTATAGATAAAAGTATTGAAGAATTTCCTGAAAGTCTTAAACATAGATTAGAACTTATCGATAAAAAAAGAAAAACATATAATAAAGTTTTTGATTATCTGGAACCTATTCACTATGATATCTCCAAAACTCCATTAGAAATTTCATATGGTCTATTATTTGATTTTTTATACAAGATCGTATTGGCAAGTGAACGTAAGACTGAAGCAGATGTAAGTGGGTTAGAATATTTATCAAGTAACATCTCTATCCTGATGACGCATGTTCAAGATAAAGAATCAAGGATTCGGCTTGCTCAATTGAAAGGATTGCTGTCATTATACGATCCAACTCAGGACTTAGAAGGATTTAAATTGACTGCGCCAAATATTTCACCTTCCGTGCACCATAGGGTGATGGATTTTCTTGATGAATCAGAAATTATCAAGTTATCCGAAGATAGGAGTCAATTAGGTATTCCAAGTAAATCAAAAATGATACTCCCAAAATTAAGAAAAAACATCAGAAATATAAATATGGACAAGTATAAAGACATACTCTCGATAGTCTTGTATACTATTAAGTTGGCATATAAAGAACACGACATTGAAAACGTTTTAGATACTTTGCTTGATTTGTTTAGTGAATTACTAACTTTTAAGGAATATAGCCCTCCGTTACTGAATCTAGACAAATATCGTCTATATGGATGTAAAAAAACTTTCCCAAAGAATCCTCCAAACTTTGTTACGTCTACTGGAGCTACATGTGCTATGGGAGAAGTATTCACTTGGAAAGAAGAGAAAGATAATAATTGGAGAATTTAAAATCTTTTGATTACTACATTAAAATCAAATAATAGAAACTTTAATATTCCCCAGCCCATATTTTTGTTCATGAAATATCTCACCTTATTGTTTATTTTCTTATTATTGTTTTCATTATGTGGCACTCAGGTTATTAGAGGAGAAGAAAATGATATTGAAAATAAACTAATCTCTAAAGGCGGAAAATTATCTCTCGTGACATTATTTGATTTCTATTTTGATTATGGCATGTATGAGCCCATTCCAACTTATACAAATATAAAAGGAGACTTAAATTTAGATTTAGAAAATATTAAAAATTTTTCAAAAACATCCTCTCACCTAGATTCTTGGAGAGAGAGTGAACTAATTCCCGAACCTTACAAATTAAGAAAGTTTGCTCAAGAATGTATAAAAATCCATGAAAATGGAAAATATAAATATTTAATTAGCTCAATTAAGTGTAGGACAAAAGAAGGAGATAAAAACTATCAAAATTTAACAAAATACGAAGATGTAGTAGGAATTGTATTTGAAACCTCCGGCAAAGGTCATGAACTTTATTATGATGGTATTTTTTTATATGATACTTTTGATTTAGATGAAGATATAGACTTAGATAGAGATACTCTTTTACAATTAATTATAGACAAGAACAATGAAACGAGCAGAGAAAGATCGGAAGCAGAAAAAATTCTAGAAGAAGGATACTTCCAATACATCAAGAATAATTATATTTATCCAGATTATAAAACAACATTTATTTCTCGTAACGGTTTTGTATATGCCTATCCTGCAGACATACTATCACTTACTTACCGAAGATATTTATCCTCATCATACTTTCCAATAAAGGATCGTACTGTTAATTTTTATAATTGGCATCCCAGAATTTTCTTTTATGTAGCATCGTTAGAAGTAGACAATCTAAACAAATCATTTAATAATAAAGATGGCAATTTTAATTCATTTTCTTTCTATAATTATATTGTAGACGTTAATAGAAATAAAAGAATGTGGATAGAATTAAGCCCTCATGAAAATGGAGATTATGGATTTGTTTATTCTAGCCAGTTAATTGTAGAATTATATCCCCATGATTACTCAGAAAAAATGAAGTATCATAAACATTGGTTTAAGGAAGAAATAAATGATTATTTACTTTTAGAGTATACTCAAGCAAGAATGAACCAAATTAAAATAATAATTACTTCAGAAAATTACATTAAAAAATATGACAATGATCTAGACAATCTAAAATATGAAAAATCATGTTTTAATGAAATAAAAAAATATTTAATTAATTCAAAGATATTTTTAAATAACTATATGTTTAAAAAATATGATTTCTTGAGTAATGATACAAAAAACATGATTGAATCTGACATAGATATTTATTTGCCTAAAGTTGAAGTGATGATACTAGAGAGAAGTGAACTGATTGAAAATCAGTACCAGAATTCTGCCATAAAGTATGCTTGGCTTTCTATCTTTTTGGGTGCCGTCGCACTTATAATCAGTGTTTTTGGGTACCTCAGACCTAGACAATAAATTAGTAAAAATATACCAATACAATAACGACTCCATATTGTTATATATGAGTAATTCCAATATTAAGATATTAAGGGATTTAAATGGATGAAATTGATAAATTGGAAAAAGAAATAATTCATAGCAAGGTAGAAAGTTTTCCTCTCAAAGAAGATGTACTAAAGATATTAAAAGAAGAGAATATGCCTTTCGAAGATCAGAAGTATAATGAATTAATACTTTTATTGGAATTTAAAAAAATTGAAAAAAATGTTGGAATTATCAAAGGAGAATACTATCAAAAAGACAAATTGGAGTATAGGGGATCTCTTTTATTGCCACTTAATGATAAAAACGAGGCTAATCCATCTATTTTTGATAATCTTGACATCAATGAATCTAGATTTTTTGGTTTCACTTTAGACTCTAGGGAACCAAACCTCTCTGAAAAGGCAATTAATTTCTTCAAACGTAGTTTTGAAGATGCTACTATACAAAACTTTATTCCTTTCGCAGGCGGATCTAGGAAAGAATAGTACAACTATAATTGTTTGGTGCTTATCTTGCAAACTAGTAAGAATAAAGATCAAGAAATTGAAGATATAGTTGATGAAATTATATACAATATTGACAATGCTAATCAGTCTAAATGGCATTATATTTTTGATTTTATTTTGATAATAATGATACCATTTCTACCAAAATATCCCTTTTGGAAAAATCGTAACTATATGGACTATTCATTTAAAATAACTCTACTTGTTCTTATTTATTTTTCTTTATTGCTCAATATCTTTGATTTTTGGTATCAAAATACTGTATCCATCATAAATATAGTTCTAATTTTGTTTCCTTTATCCACTTTATTTTATTGGGGATATAAATTTTATAAACATAGGTCAAGTTGGGTTACCTATAAGATATTTGATTATCTTATTTTTTTAAATTTAACATCCATATTCATATCTATAATTATTACATCTCTATTTTTTTCTTTTTTCTTGAGAGATTTATTTTTTAAAAATATAGTCTTAATAGTTTTACCCATCTTAATAATTCTTTTTTCTATGTCTGGAATATTTTATATTAAACCCCTAAGAAAAAGATTAGGATATCAATTCAAATTTGTTAAATACTACCCTAATCTAATTTTAGCTATTACTTATTCAATATTTAAATCTGGAACAAAACTATGTAGTAAAGAAAAATTTGATGACGATTGCATAAAAGAGATAATAGATCGCAAAGATGTCATATATGGAAATGATTTTATTACTATTTTAGGGATGGAATTACAAAAAGATATTGAGTACTTAACTATACTCAATAAAGAACTTGAGAATTCTTTAGATTATCCTATTGATGAATTGTCAGAAATATTGGAATTCATGATAGACCATTATTATCATATAGATTACGAAAGAAACTCTTTGAGTAAATACTTAGACATTGATCCGATGTTGGGGAAAAAGGATATCAAAAGATTCGTTGATAATGTAATAAATATGATCTTCTTTTACTGTGAGCCAAATATCAAAGAAGGATTATTAGCATTAATAAATTCTCAATTTAAAGTCTTAAATGGTGAAATTCCAGATGAAACTTTTGACCATTTTGTATCTCAGTTAATCCAAAGAGAAAAGCATAATTTGTCATCTATCAAAACTATATCAGAATACTCTTATCTTTACGCTTCGAGATTGCTTAGTGTTACAAATGTAATTATTTCAATCTTAATAGTATTATTAACTATATTTTCTATTTGGTTAATAAGAAAAGGTGTTTAACAGATTGTCCATCATCAATGTTTAAAATAAAACACGAATGTATAATTTATTTCATATAATTAGGCTTATACGCAACCCATGGTGGATCAAAATGAACATGTTTAGTCTAATCCCAAGAAAAGAGTTTCCTGATGATCTTTTAGCAAAAATCCAGAAAGAAATCCAGAACTTTGAAGACTATCTCAAAAGTTTGGGCCAAAACGTCAATTTTTAAGATTTTATTGGGAGGTAACATGCCTAAGACTCCACTTGAATACTGCCCAATCTGTAACTGCTTCTATTATGACATCACAGAAAAAAAGCTCTGCCCACATGAAAAAGATTACCCTCATGCAGAAATTAACGAGCCATTTATAAATAAGGCCAAAATAATTGACCATTCCGTGAAAATTGGAATTCTATATAAACAATTCCAATCCTGGTGGAATTAATATATCCTGATATGCTAATTTCTGGATTTATAACATATTATGGCATCTCTTACCATATTGTCATATAAAGTAAACATATGTAACATTTTCTAAACAAAGTAAGGTAAATTTAAATATTTCTTATATAAAATTATTTTATGAAAAACAATGCAAAAAAATTTGATATAAAAAATGAACTTCCAATCTATTCTTTGATTTTAACTATTATTTTTCTGTTATTATATTCTGTTTATTGGTTTTATAGTGTTCTTGTTAAAACAATCGATATTATTGGTATCTTGGGTATAAATTTATATGGCCTTAGTTATTATGATTTGCTAGATAAATATCATTGGTTATGTTCTGCCATAATACAAAGCAATTCGGCACTGATTGGATTAACTCTTGTAGTTATAGGATTACCTTTAATTAATCGCACAACACAATTAAAAAAAAGAGATATTCGGGTAAGCATAATCTATCCTTTTTTAATGGCAAGTTTTATTTTGGCCATGACTACTATTTTTGCTTTATTTAGTTTACTTGAATATCACCAAGATTATGTCATTGCGTATACAAATCTACTTGTCTTTATGGAAATATTTTGTTTAGTATTTCTCGGTATCGGAATATGTAAACTTACTTTTTATATTATTGGCAATGATGTTGAAAGTAAATCATAATTTCTAGACAAACAATCTCGGCTTTGCCCTTTCATAATCATCCTTGTGTTCTCATGGACATAACCTTCAGTAGTTTTAATGTTTGAATAGCCCATAGACGAGAAGTATTTATATACTTTTATTCAAAGAGTATTATTGAGAGAATACCTACACCAAGGGTTCTCTTCAAAGGGAGACCTTTGAGAGTAATTAGATAGAATATATATTAGCATGTCAATGTGAAGGGAGTTTTCTCTTCACATTTTTTTAATGTGTTTTGATTGACTAATATCTTCATTGAATAATCAAGTTGGCATGAAGGTGAATATGTATGAGTACATCAGATAAAATCATTATTATAAGCGAAAAAGTGTCAAAAGACTTGGCTTTGAGGGGCATAGCAGATGCGCTATTTGATGATATTGAATCTCTAACAGAAAGTGCTGTAGTTATAGATTTCTCAGAAGTTACCTCAATCGCAAGATCATTTGCTCATCAATATTCCCTTAGGAAGAAGTCCTCAAAGAAGGATATCTCAGAGATAAATATGCCCATTAATATCCGGAAAATGTTTGATATTGTAGAGAACAAATACGAAAAGACAAAGCTGATTGAAATCGGCTCAGTCAAACCTATAGTAGTTTAGATCGCCCTACTCTGAGGAATAATATTCCTTTATACTAAATCTTTATATCTGGCCCTAATTTTAGAGCCAATCTTTTCCTATTTTGGACTGATTATAAAAACACCCACTATGCCCCAATAATATTTAAATAAGAAAATACAAAGTGAAATTTATGGGAGAATCCTTTAATATAGAAATAAATCCAAAAACACTGGCTTATGCAATAGATAATTCAGGGTACACTCCAGAAGAGCTAGCGGATAGCATAAAATCAAGATTTAAAGTTAAATATTTCGATAATGAATACTTAATGAATATATTAAAAGGTGCAATATCTCCTAAATATACTGACTTAAAAAAAATCGACTCTTTTCTCAAAAGAGGAGTTCCGTATTACTTTTTATCTAATCCCCCAAAAGATAGGTTATTCGTCAAATTTAGAAATAAATACCCCGACTTTAAACTTTCGCCAAGCTTAGAAATCAAATTAAGAAAGTATGAGCTTCTTAGAGAGGACATAAAAGATCTATGTAATCTAGAAAACATTCCTTTTGAGAGAACTCTTTCTATTTACACTTTAGACGATAATCCCATAGAAGTTGCACATGAACTCAGAAATATATTAAGCTTTGATAATATAGATGTAAAAAATCTAGAGTCAAAAGACGTATTTAAGAGTATAAGAGAAAAAATTGAAGATAAATTAATTTTTGTTTTTAAGGATGATTTGGAATTCTTAAGAGGTTGTATTTTTATTGGAGATAATTTACCTACTTTGATATTAGTCAACTCAACAGAAGACAAGAATGGGGAAATTTTTACTTTACTGCATGAATTTGCTCATTTTCTACTAAATAACGAAGAAATCGACGTTGACATCTCAAAATATGAAACTGACCCAAAAGTTGAAAAATGGTGCAATAGTTTTTCTTATCATTTCATGATGAAAGATGAAGATGAATCAAAAGAAAAATTTATTGGTAAAACTAAGGAGAAACTATTAGATAGTTCTTATTTAACCCACTTATCTGATAAGTATAAGATTAGTAAGCTGGCCTTTGTTTACAGATTCTATTTACTCAAGCTAATTTCGTCAGAAGACTATCATAATTATACAAATAGATTCCCCTATAAACAGAAAAGAACTTCTGGCAAAAGCGGGGGAGGAAATTATTATCTCACCTTAAAAACACGATTAAGCAATAAGTTTACCTCATTAGTTTACAGAAATTATATCACAGGAAATATTTCAACTTATGAAGCGTTTAATTATTTGCATGTCAAAGATCATGCAAGAATGAATGATTTAGTAGAGGTGTAGTCTTTGGATAAATACGTGGTAGACACCTCAGCTTTGATATCTGCAAAAGATTATTATCCGCCCGATAATTTTTCTAGTTTTTGGGATTATTTGCATAGACTGAATCTTGATAATAAATTGATTATTCTAAAAAAAGTAAAAGAAGAGCTAGCCGAAGGTAACGATTATCTTAGCAATACTTTTTTTCGGGGTAAAATAATTACAGATGACGAAGATCAAGAAACTATCGAAAATCTAAGATTCATTGTTAACAGATTAGAAGAGGACAATAAAGGCGGATTTCAAAAATGGCTAATAGGAGCAGACCCCTATATCGTAGCTTATGCGTATAAATTAAAAAAGCAATTTGCCAATGGAGTCATATTGCTCACAGGTGAGGAAGAAAAGGGAAATATTATCAAGATTCCTTTTGTATGCCGTAAGTTTGATATACCTTTTGGGAAGATACCAAAATTAATTACTGAAGAAAGAATTAATTTTTCCTTGATTAAATAATCCTTGTTTGATAACATATAAAAATTCAAGGCCATAAAGATCCAAAATATGTATAATTTGATTTCTCAAAATATTTTAAAAAAATTAAAATAATTTTTCTATTCCTTCATTTACTTCCAACTCTCTTCCGGAAAAGTATCCCCATTCCTCCGTTGTTCCTAAAACTAGGCCGTAGTAGATTATGTCGTTTTCTGGCTTTCCGTTTATAATTGAGCCTCCTGTCTCGTCCTCTACTCTTCTAATTTCAGAAACTTCAGTTGCAAGCCAAGCCCAGCCTGTTTGGCTCTTCCAAGCTGCTATTATCTCGTTCCCTTCAACAAATTTCTTTCCGTTCATTTCAATTATTGCTGCCGTTTTGCATCACCTGAATCTATTCTCTAAAGACTGGACTAATACATTGTCATAGAATAGATCTAGAATTACGGCCATATATTGGCCCTATTTTTAAGGACAGTCCTATGTATTTTATTGGCCAGCTAAATTACCAAAAGGAATATAAATAAGTAAGATAATCTTACTTTATGACTACAACTACCGTAAACTCCAAGGAAGAGTTCACCCGTGTAAGCTCTAAAGGCCAGATTGTCATCCCCAAGGACATCAGAGATAATCTAAACATCCAGGAAGGGGATCTGTTGGCTGCAGTTTCTGAAGAGAACTTTATCATCTTGAAAAAAATCGACCCAAAAATTACTGAAGAGGAGAAAATACTCCTCAAGAGAATCAAAGAGGCCTGGGACAGCATAGATAGGGGCGATTACAAAGAGATGGAAGGAAGCGAACTCTTAAAGGAAATGAAGAAATGGTAAGGGTAATCTATTCTAAGGAATTTGAGCAGGACGTCAAAAAGGTCCGTGATAAGGCCGTAAAAGAGCGAATGATAAAACAAGTTGAGAAGATCTTGAAAAATCCCGAGATTGGAAAGCCCCTTCGATATAATCTAAAAGGTGAAAGATCAGTTTACGTTTCTCCATATAGATTGGTATATGCCTTAGTGGATGACAAGATATTTCTTCTAAGATTTAGGCATAGAGAGGATGTTTACGAGTGATGGCGCCTGGCCTTATTTTTAAGGCCAATTTCTTAAGAAGAAGCAAGACCCATAAATTCCAGAATTACCTTTATCCCAAGTGCCTTACTTGCAGCTATCAAAATAAACTCTTTATTTTTAACAATATCATTGTAATCTGTGGTAAAAAAGTAAGGCATTATAGGATTATCTTTGACTGCCCACAAGATAGAATTACTCAATATTCTAGCGTCATTTCCCAGGATTTCATATGGTTTGCCAGTTTTATCAGATAACTCATTATGGATTGATTTTTTCACAGTATTGAATTTACTATCGTTATGGTAGTTTTTTTCAATGGCAAAGGTAAAAAATTCTTTTGATTGGAGTTCAATTGTCCTCTCAATCCTTGATCGCAATCCAATCCTCTTTATTCTATCGATCTTTTTGTGATCAAACTCTTTTTTTACCTCAAGGCAGTAAAAATATTTATTAGAGGTGAGAGGATATTTTTGAAAATGCATGCTGCAGCTTCTAGAAAAGGAATCTGGAAGGCTATATGCTATGAGAATTCCGGTGTCACAAAAGAATTCCATATTTTTCTCCTACGACAAAAGTGCCTTTTCTATCTCTTTGATTTCTTCTGGTTTAAGGTTAGAGCATAGTTTTTTGGTATATTCCATCATCTCTTCATGGGAGAGCCACAACTGCTCCTTTCTTAGATTTGACTCTAATTCTTCAAATTTTTTCCTTAATGCAGAAACTTCTTTATTCTTTGAGTTTGTGAAAATTTTGAGTATGGCTTCTCTGTTAGGGCCAGTTAATGTTTCTTTGTAGGGGGTTAAGAAACTGTATAGTCTGTCATGTAGTGATGTTAATTCTTTTATGTACCCGGCAATTTTCTCTTTACTTTTATTGTATCTAAGGCTAACAAAAAGCCCTTCTAGAATATCTGTAAAATCACAGAATGCCTGGTAGACTTCTTCGTCTTTTACGTGGTTCAACTGATTATAATATTCAGTGATATCGTTTTCTATTTTTGTTAGATAATTATCGTCAATATTTAACCTTTGGATATCCTTAGATAAATGATTAAGATCCAAAGTAAATTTATAATAGGTGCTGTAAAACTTTCTGTATTCTTTTGGGCTAATTACTCTATATACCCACTCATAGAATTTTTCAGTTGCTCCTAGGAAGATACCCTTGAATTCATTTATGGTCATATCGATAATTTTTTTCTGTTTATCTGTAGACTTAATGTTTTCAGATACATAGTCTTCTAGGCTCAGAACATTTTTATCAGAAAGAATTTCGAAGGCTTTTTGACAGTAGTAGCCGTTTCTGTACCATCCGTAAGTAAGGCCATTATACCCTACCTTCTGGGCCATCAGGACAACGAATTTTATTAATCTAGTTTTTTGAAGTATCTCTCGCTCTTTCTGGTCACGGATATTAAATTTCAGAGAATCTAGGGCAAATTTGATAAATTCTTCTTCAGAAAACATACTAAAATCAACAAGATCTGCCACTTTCAAACTAAGCCCCCTATACTATAAAAAATACCCAATGATATATTTCTTAACTAAATACTATATAAAAGTATAGTGCTTGCTTGTGTTTTTTATATTCATAGATTAAGGATCATAAGGTCTAGATTATTCCCTCTTGATGATAGAATTTTGATTTAAGTTCCTGGCATAGAGATATGTTATCACGTTATTGACAATTGGCCCTATTTTTAAGGCCAATACTAATGTTTAAAATAAAACATATATGCATAATATATTCGCATAATAGTTGTTATACGTATAGTTGGCCCTAATTTTAGGGCCAGATACTATTAAACGAATCGGCCTTTTCTTTTAATAGAAGTTGGGAATGCTAAAGGATCCTTTAATAGATGAAATATATCTAAATGAGATATATCATATTGTGTTTATAGAAATCAATATTCTTGACCGTAATCCTGATACTCCCGCATTGTTCTTCCAAATCCAGGGCGACCATCCCTATAGTAACCTTTTCTGTTAACGCCAAAGTTATTATATCCTTCTCTGTCATAGCCTTGTCGGTCATAGCCATCTTTGTTGTAAGGAGTTCCTGTGTCCTTGTGAATGCCTTCTCTATTGAAACCATTCCTATTGTAGCCATTTGTGTCGTATCCTTCCATATTATATCCTCCTCTGTCATACCCTTGTCGGTCATAGCCATCTTTGTTGTAGCCATATCGATCATACCCATCTTTGTCGAATCCATCAAAGTCAAATCCATCTTTATCGATATTTTGAAAATTGAATTTTCTACCTGTATACCTATGGAGGCCCTCTCGATTGAATTCATTTTTATCAAAGCCTGCTTTAGAGTACCCTTCTCTATTGTATCCTTGTCTATCATATCCCTGGGCGTCATAGCCATCTTTGTTGAATCCATCCTTATTGAAGCCAGATATATCAAAAACTTCTGCATTCTTAATGATCTCTAAATCCACATTGCATATTGGGCATTTTTCTAGCTTCATGACAAATTTAATACCACAACTTGGACATTTCTTGTCTAGAGAATCTAACATCATATCTCCTTTGCATAATTAATTTGGACAATATTCATACATATAGACATATAAAAATACTGTTCTTAATTTATAAAAATATGGAAAAAAATAGGGAAAATAGGGAAAAATTAATTTTTTCCATTTTGGCCCTAAAAATAATGCCAACATTATTGTTTAATAGTAATCTTTTGAATTAATAGTAAATTTTATATTATTTCTTATCTCTTTTTATGCATGTCCTTAGAATTAAGGCAATGGCAAATTGAAGCATATGAAAAATTTATTGAAAATGATTGTCGGGGCATAATCAAAGTTGCAACAGGAAAAGGTAAAACACGATTTGCCATACATTGTATTCAAGAATTGAAGAAAATACAAGAAAACTTAAGGACATGCATTGTTGTTCCTACAATTGATTTGATGCACCAATGGAGAAAGGAACTTATAAGTCAAGGAGTCCATTTTCACGAAATAGGATTTTATTACGGCGAAGAGAAACAAGCAGATAGGAATATAGTTATTTTTGTTCAAAATTCTGCATCTACTTATCTTAATGATGTGCATTTTTTTAATAGTTTTAATTTCATGATAGCAGACGAGTGCCACCATTACGGAACAACAAATGCAAATGAAATTTTTAAAAATAATATCCCTTTTAGATTAGGACTTAGTGCAACGCCTGAAAGACATAACGATCCTGACGGAACAAAAAGAATTGAAGATGGTATTGGTCCAATTATCTACAAAAGAAGTCATTTTGATGACCCGGATGAAGTTCCGCCTTTGATTATTAATAGTATATTTGTAGAATTAATGCCTAAAGAATTAGATGAGCATGAGAAATTAACTACAAATATTAATGATCTTAATTATAGAATTGAAAAAATAACTAGAGGTAGAATAAAAAGAATCCATAAAGATTATTTGGAGAAAATACAGAAACTTGCAAAATCTGAAGAATCTAAAGGGCATAAAGAAGCAAATATATTGATGGGATTGTGGACAAAAAGGCTGGACATCTTATACAAAGCGACGAACAAGAAGCCTTTGATAAAAAAATTAGTTGATATGGAATTAGATAATAAAATTATAATATTCAATGAAAGAATTGATTTTTGTGAAGATCTAAAAGAAATGCTTGAAATCGCTTATGGCCATATACCTGATTTTAAGGTATTTATGCTTCATAGCAAATTAAGTGGCCGGGATTGGATTCTAAGTCAATTTAATAAGGCAAGTAGAGGTGTATTGATAGCCCCAAGATTGATAGATGAGGGGGTTGATGTTCCTGATGCATCCACTGCCATAATTTCTGCGTTCTCCGGATCACCTCGACAAACAATTCAAAGATTTGGGAGGATACTGCGCAACTCTCCAGGTAAGGATTTGGCAACTATATATTATTTAGTTATCGATGACATAGAAGAAAAAAAATATTTTTATGTATTAAAAAAATCTGATTATCTTGATCTTGCCAAAAGAGGCGAGTGGCTAACTTATAAAAATGGAAAACTAAATAAAAATCCTTTTTATAAGATGCCAATAAACAAGGACACCGAAAGTTATAACGAAACATCTAGAGACCAATCTTTCGAACAGATAGATAAATTTGATGAAGAAGACTTAGACAAAAAATATATTTTGTATATAGAATTAAAAGAAAAGGAACCTAACTTTAAAGGTAGTAAATATCGAAAAAGTATATACGAAACTATTCTAAATTTTATTGAAACTAATCAGCTTGATTTGTCTAACAAAGAGGGGAACGAAAATACATTTGATTACTTAACAAAACTTACTGATCCAAAGTATCCAGTGCACAATTTTTCTCCGGAACTATATAATTTTTTAAAAGAGGAATTATTGAAAAATAATCTTAAACCATACTATGGTCATTTTCAGAATGAAGGATTAGATGAATTATTGGATAATCCAGAAGAGGATGAAAGCAGATCTGAGGAGTATGATGGCCGGGGATTTGATAAAGAAGGAATTCATAAAATAACAAAAACAAAATATGATGAATATGGTTACGATAAGAATTGGATAGATAAAAAAGGTTTTGATTGGAAGGGCATTCATGTAGAAACAGGAACAAAATATGATCTAGAAGGATATGACAAAGAAGAGTATGATAGATACGGTTTCAATAAAGAAAATAAGCATAAACATACTAAGGAAAGTTATGACTCGTTATATAAATCAAGAGAACAATGTATTGAAGATGAAGAGAAACTATTACGAGAGTATAATCTAAAAAAGAATAATCAATAGAAATCTGAATTAGAAAGAATTATGGCCCTAATTTTAAGGCCAATATTTTCCCTATTTTCCCTATTTTTTTCCATATTCTTATATATAGGGAAAAGACAAATAATAAATTGAATTTATACATAAAAACGGAGGGAGAAAATGAAAAAGATTGTAGCAATAGTTTTTGGATTAATATTCGTTTTAGGAACAGTAGGCATGGCAAGTGCAGCAACACAAGAGGTCATAGTTAGAGAGATGTGCAGGGGTGGGCCGATAATATCCTATGGGGTATACGATGCAAAGACAAATCAAAGAGTAACTGTTATAGAAGCAACTGGATTTAGTAATCTTATAGAACAGATAAAGCAGTATGAAAAGGACAACGGAGTAAAGCTCTTTTGGAACTACTACACTAACAAAAAAACAGAACCGGGATCTGGAGTCTTTATAGGGGACTGTAAATAATCTTAATTTCCTTTTCCTTATTTTTATTCTTAAAAATATAAAGAAAATAAATTAAGAATAAAGATCTAATTATTTTTCTTTTCTTTATTCTTTTCTAGAATTTTTAATATTTGTGGCATAGCTTTTAGTCTTACAGTAGACTCTCCACCTATCCCGTTAACAAGCCCCCATCCCTGTTCGTATTTAGAATAGCCAAGGCTTGTTGCGCCCATTGTTATTCCTCTTTTTACCATTGATGGACTGTACCCTGGATGCCTTGATAAGATGTATCCCGCAACACCTGCAACATACGGTGCAGATGCGGAAGTCCCAAAGAAGCTTCTACCTAAATTACGATCTAAATTTCTATTTCCACTTGAAAATCCGTAGACAAGACTTGAAGTTCCATCTGGCCCAATAACATCAGGTTTTTGCCTTCCATCTGAAGTTGGCCCTCTAGAACTGAAATCTTCAAGACCATAGCTAGAAGGGTTCCAATATGTTGCGCCCACAGTAATAACTTTCTCTGCGGTAGCGGGGTCAGTGAGGCTCATTGCAGAAACCCTATCGTTTGGCAATCCAGTGAAGTTTCCTATTTCCGCACTGGTGCTAAAAATGTGGATGCCCAAAGGAATAAAATAATTCCCTGTAGCGGAATATGTCCAGTTATCAATGGCTATCCCATACCAGCCAGATACCAAAGGAGTGTAACTGATTTTTTCCGTTGGGGAAAGAAATGCACCGCTTTGTTGATCATTAATAGATGAACTAACAGTCCCATCTCCTAAGAGAACAAGGTATAGATCTAAGTCCTTTCCAATTGTATTGGCATAGTTGTTCCAATTCATATAAAAAGAATAGCTTTGCCCTTCATACAGGTAGACTGGGAGATACTCTGCACCTGATGGAAACTCCATAAGTCCATCGCCATCAATATCTGTGAAACCGACTCCGTAATAATGATTTTTTGCAGAGTTACCTGCAGAGTTTACCCAAACAATTCCAGAATCTACAGCCCTATTAGCGATTTCATTAATTGTACCAGTGCCATCGTAAAAACTATAATTAAACCAACCTACTGAGTGAGAGATTATCCGGACATTGTTCTGTTTTGCCCAAATTACAGCTGCTTCTAATTGAGCTGGGGTATACACCTTGTAAAGATGAAGCTTTACTCCAGGTAAAGTTGCCACAATAATTTCTGCACATGCTACCCCATGAGAACCTTCTCCGGGGTTAGTGAATCCCGTTCCAGTAAAATCCTTAGTTTCAACTACATAAGGCGAAACAATCTCATTTACATTCCAGTTCTCAAATTGCAAGTCAATGACGGCTATATCACATGACCCAGGATTGCCCGCTTTGATATACCTTACACCTTCTATATTCACAAAAACAGCTTGAACTATAGGATAACTTATGTCCTCCACTCTTTCTACAAAATCTAAGTTTCTAACTTTATTGATGCTATCTAAAGGAACTAAAGCTTGCCATACTTTTCCGTAATTAAGCTCGATATAGCAGCCGTGTTTCTCAAGTACATTTGAAATATCAATTTTCCATTTTGGTGTATCGTCAGATTTAGAAATATTTCCTTCCATGCCCACCGCTGAATCTTTTAGGATTATTGAAAGCCTAGCTTTATTTCCGATTATCTCAGAATAATTATCTGTATTCTTGTTTCTACTAATATCGATTTTAAAGTCTTTTATATCAGGAAAGTTTTGACTTTCTCCAAATACTGGAGCTACAGATAATATAACTATGGCCATTATTATGATTGATATCTTTTTACACATATATTAACCACCCCTAACTTCATATGATAAAAAATAGAACACATTATTAATATATAAATTTATCCAATATTGATTAGCAATAACTAATAATAAAATATATGATAGTAAATATAATAAAAATGGATAAAAGAATTAGGTAATTTAAAAATACAGTTTGTTGCAATGAACTGCGGATGCTCAATTAACTATCACGCATATGAATGCATCAAAAATGTAATTAGGTATTCTAAACAATTTTTCAAACTTTAAGAACATTGAAGTAATCATAGTTAATTAAGTTGAACTTTATGATTTTGCTAATTTTTTTAAGGCCAGATCCTATTAAACGAATTGGCCCTATCTTTTAACAGAAGTTGGGAATGTTAAAGGGTCGTTTAATAATACCAAGTGAAAACTTATTATTAATCACCTTTTCTTTGTAACTCAAATGCCTTTTTTCTCATTTCAGGATTTGAATTAATAATTTCCATCATTTCCATAAAAGTGTTTAATCCTTTAAGTAAATCAACATTGTCTGCTGCCATTTCAAAGAATTCTTTTCTTACTACTTTACTGTGTTTTTCCAACTCGAATATTTTTTCTTCCTTTAGGGGCATCCCGCAACGATAACAATACTCTGAAGAAGGGCCACAGTTCTCCTTGCATCTTGGACATGCCACAGGTCTTATCTTCTCTTCTTCCGGCCTATCTTCAGTTTTTATTCCATATACCTTACTGTAAATGGCCTTATCAATATCCCTCCCTGAAAGATGGACATATACCTTTGGCATACCTGAGCCAAGCTGCCATCCAAGGTAGTGGCACATTTCAGACTCGGTCAATTTTGAGGCCAGGTGAGTTGCCCTTGTATGTCTTAATATATGTGGGGTAACTTTCTTTTGGATTCCAGATTTCTTTACAGCTCTTTTAATTATGTTCATGTATGATTCATAAAATAAGGGCTTGCCATAATTTTTATTCCCAGTACCTATAAATAATGATTCATTTGGATGAGGATTTGGGTGTATTTGAACCCAGTTTTTTATATATGGTTCTGCCATGACAAAGGGCACTAATCTTTCTCCGGTTTTTCCCCTGACCTTTGCCTTGCCACCGAAGTTGTTGAAGGTTAGGTCCTTGAAAGTAATTGAAGCAAGTTCTCCGATTCTAAGGCCTCCATCATAAAGAAGTGCAATAGCGGCTTTATCACGGGGATGCATTGCCGATTCAATTAGCAAAAGCACTTCATCCTTAGTAAGTACATCTGGTTTTCTAGGATGCTTTCTTTCACCTTTTAATGACTGAAGGTCTTTCCAATCGTCACCCTTTTGCCATTTGAAAAACTTTCTTAATGTTCTTCTGTATTCATTTTTAGATGATTCAGATATGTCTTCTACTTCCACTTTTTCTAAGACTTCTATTATGTCTTTTGAGTTCCATTCTGTAAAATCTTTATCCTTGTATCGGATACAAATCATTCTAAGGTCTACCATGTATCGAAGTGTTCTAAGTATCCCAATCCTAGAGGCTATGAGAAAACTTTTAAACTCCTTGATGGATTGTTTATTGATGTCAGATATAGAGGACTTTGACAAGCGCTCTTCTTCTTTGAGCAGAATCATTTTTTCCTTATATATCCCCATAAATTAATAAAAGATTGATTAAGACTTATACATTATCTAAAGGCATTTGTAATAAAAAAAATGGCCCGGCGACCGCACTTCTTTTTATTACCAAATCAACCTTCGTTTTCTTCTATTGCGCCCCTTCTTTTAAGAAAAGGGTAGATCTGTTCAATTCCAGTGATATATTTCTTTAGATATTTCTTAAGATCACGATAATAAATTATAATTACTTTTTTACCGGAAGATTGAAGTTCTTTCACATATCGTTTGAAAAGATAAGTCCCTTTTTTATCAAAATCAGTTAATACTATGACATCTTTTTCAGAAATATTGTCAATAACATCGAAAATATTATTTTGAGAAACAGCAATAATCTTATTCCTAATCCCAAGATTTACCAGAGACTCGATATCTTTTTGCCCTTCAACTATTATTACTCCTTCTTCTTCCTTTAATCTATTTAGGATATCTATAGCATTTTCAACATCTTCTTCGATAGACATCAAAAAATCTATTCAATTTATTATTTATAATCTTAATTAATTATAGTTACACAAGATAATTTATATGTTGGACGGCGAGGCCATCCATTAATAAGTTTTATAAGTTAGGAATTTCTAATTTTGACGAATAAATATTCTAAAAATATTGGGTGTTTGTATGGTATCAAAAGAAGAAATTCTTGAAGGGTTGGCAAAGGCTGTTATAGATGGCGATGAAGTAAAAAGTGAAGAACTAGCAAAAAAATCTCTTGAACTTGGAGTAGATCCTTACGAAGCTCTGATGAACGGTTGCAATAAGGGTATGGCGAAGGTAAGTGACCTTTACGAATGCAAAGAGATGTTCGTTCCTGAGATACTTCTATCGGCTGACGCTATGTATGCTGCAATCGATATTTTGAAGTCCCATCTAAAGGTCGATGCTTCTGCAAAAAAGCCAGCGAAAGTAATAATTGGAGTTGCTCAAGGAGACATACACGATATAGGAAAAAATCTGGTAAAAATGATGCTTGAAGTCGCAGGTTTTATCCTAATTGATGTTGGAAAAGATGTTCCTGTGGATACATTCGTTAAAAAGGCCGAAGAAGAAGATGCAGACCTTGTTACAATTTCTGCTTTAATGACCACCAGTATGTTATATATGGAGCCAGTCATCAAAAAACTCAAAGAAAAAAATCATAAGGCACAAGTAGTTGTCGGTGGGGCTCCTATAAGTGCTGATTTTGCCAAAAAGATAGGTGCTGCTGGATACGGAAAAGATGCCGTTGAAGCTGTTAAAGTAGCCAAAAATTTAACTGGAGCGTGATAAAATGGATAAAATGTCGCCCCCTGAAAGATTTCATGCAGTGTTAATGGGTGAAAAACCTGATAGAGTGCCTGTAAATCCTTTTATTCTAGGCTTTTCTGCTAGGGTAATGGGTATGTCTTTAGGAGATTTCTATGCAGATGGAAATAAATCTTTTGAAGCTCAATTTATGTGCATGCGACTATACGGATATGAGTCGACTCCGATGTATGGATATGCTTCTTGTGGCCCATGGGAATTTGGTGGGGAAATTGGATTTCCATATGGTGAAGGACATAGCGCCCCTTATGTTAAAAAACATCCCGTGATGGAGTTAGGGGATATAGATAAACTTGAAGTTCCAGATTCAAATAAGCCAGTTGGTGGATATGTTGAAGCTCAGAAAGTATGCGACCGCTGTGTAGAAATGGGTATGCCTGCAATATTCCAAGGAGGAAGTGTTTTCACTGCTGCAGCAGTTGTTGCCGATACTTCAAAGTTCTTAAAATGGACAAAAACTGAACCTAAGTCAGCACATGCTTTACTTGATAAAGTGAGTCAGATGTATATTAATCAAATAGAATATTTTGCTAATAGGTATGGCCCAGAAAAATGCGTTGTCTTTGATGGGGGGCCTGTAGAAGCAAACACAGTTATTTCGCCACAGAAATTTGAAGAATTTGCATTTCCCTATATGATGAAGGTTCATAAAAAAATAAGAGAACTAGACATACCTGTAACTTTGATGCATCCATGTGCTGATCAAAATTTGAACATACCCTATTATATAAAATTGAGGGAATCATTTAACTGGAAAGGGATATATGCTTGGATATTCGGTCCTGAAACTCCACTTAAAACTCAAATTGAAAAATTTGGTAGTCATGATATAATTGGAGGAAATGTCGATCCGCCATCGATACAGACAAAATCATATCAAGAAGTAGTCCAACTGTGCAAAGAAAACATTGAGCAGGGAATGGACAATCCGAGAGGATTTATCTTGTGCCCGGGCTGCGAATTTCCACCTCAAGCCGAACCAATTAAACCAATGGCATTTTTAGACGCTGCGAGACAATTTGGGGTATATAAATAAATTATTATTATCTTTAATTTTTTCAAACATCAGGTGATTTCTATGGTAGATTTGACTCTAAAAGAAAGACTAAAAAAAACATTGAATGGCAAAAAAGTTGATAAAGCCCCTGTTTTAGCCGTTACCCAAACAGGAACAAAAGATCTAATGAATCTGACTAAATACTATTGGCCGGATGCTAATTGGAATCCAAAAGCATTAGCAGAGCTTGCAATAAGCGCTCATAGAGAAATAGGATTTGAAGCAGTAAGAATACCTTATTGTCTTACAGTGCTATTGGAAGCTTTAGGTTGTGAGATTGAAAAGGGAGACACCACAAGACAGGCTGCAATAAGAGGTCATCCTTACAACTCGAGAAAACCTTTGCCCATAGGTCAGTTTTCAGAAGATATTCTATCAAAAGGTAGGATACCCATTATGCTGGAAGCCATTAATATAATTAGAGATAAAGTAGGAGAAAATGTTCCAATAGTAGCAGGTGCTGAAGGGCCTGCCACGATTGCTAGTGGACTTGTCGAAGTCACAACATTGATGAGATGGTTTATCCGAGAAAAAGAAGCTTTGATTAATTATCTAAAGTTTGGAGCAGATGCAATGATAGAATATGCCAATGCCTTATTTGATGCTGGTGCTGATGTTTTTGCAGTTTTGGACCCAGTGGCTTCACCTGAATTAATTAATCCTAAAGATTTTGGTAGTATGGTGCTACCAATCTACAAAGATATTTCTAATAGATTAAAAGGGGACAGCATACTACATATATGTGGGGATATCCATTCAATACTTCCTTCACTTAGAGAAAGTGGTTTTTTGGGGCTCAGCATTGAAGAAAAAACAGATATGAAAGAAGCAAAGGATATTTTAGGCGATAAATTAAGACTAATTGGAAATATTTCTTCTGCAAGTACTATGTTGAACGGCACTTATAATGAAGTCTATAAAGAATGTATAACTGCATTGGAAAAAGGAACAGACATACTTGCTCCTGGCTGTGGTCTTGCACCTTTGACTCCAATTAAAAACTGTATAGCTATGATTGACGCAAGAAATAATTATTTCAAATAATTTATCTTGAATAAATAAGGAGGAATTGGAAATTAAGATTACTATCCCCAATCTAAAAAAAGAAATAGAAGTTAAGGATAATAGAAATAATCTGTTAGATACCTTAAATGATGCCGGAATTAAGATAGAAGCCATTTGCGGTAGTAAAGGTAAATGTGGTAAATGTAAAGTAATAATTAATAATCCTGAATCTGTAAATGAGATTACTCAAGAAGAAAAGAAAGTTCTTTCTGAAGACGAAATAAAAAAAGGGGTAAGGCTCAGTTGTCTTGTAAGTGTGAATGGTGATATTAGTGTTAAAATTCCTGAATCCTCCCTCCAAAAAGAGCAAAGAATACTCTGTGAAGGTGTCTCAAAGAAAATAAAATTTGATCCATGTCTAAAGATAAAAAAAATAAAAATTCAAAAACCTGCATTGGGTAGTGAATGGAGTATAGTTGATCTTATAAAAAATGAATTGAAGGAAGAGGACCTTTCGATTGATTATCTAGCTCTGAAAAAATTATCAAAAAAATTAACATTTGAAAAGTATATTAAGATAATTGAATACAATAAGGAACTAATTGGTATTTCTGACATAGAACAGAAAATCTATGGAATTGCTGTTGATATAGGCACGACAACTGTTGTGACTTACCTTATTGATATGGAAACTGGAGAGCTTATAGATATTGAATCAATTTTAAATCCCCAGATAAGATATGGCGAAGACGTAATATCTAGGATAACTTATTCTATGAAAAATGGCGTTGATATCGTTCATAAAGCCATAGTTAATGGAATAAATTTAATGATTGGTATACTCTGTGAGAGAAATAATATTTCCTATGATTCTATTTATGAAATGACTGCTGTGGGAAATACTGCAATGCACCATATATTTCTCAATATTAACCCAAAAAGTCTTTCTGCATCGCCTTTTACACCAGTTGTTTCTAACTCAATTGATATTAAATCACAAGACATGGAAATCAAGATAAATCCATCTGGAATTATTCATTTGCTACCCATAATCTCTGGCTTTGTTGGTGCAGATACTGTGGGAGTGCTACTTGCAACTGAAATTTACAAAAAAACTGAAATTTCGCTTGCAATAGATATAGGGACTAATGGGGAACTTGTTTTAGGAAATAAAGATAGTATGTTAAGTTGCTCATGTGCAGCAGGTCCTGCTCTTGAGGGTGGACACCTTATGTTTGGCATGAGGGCGTCTACTGGGGCAATTGAAACTGTTTTTATTGAAGAAGATACTTTCAATACTTTTTACAAAACAATTAATAATGGAAAGCCAAGAGGTTTATGTGGTTCGGGGATAATTGATGTAGTATCTGAGATGTTAAGAGTTGGATTATTAGATTCAAGTGGAAAAATCTTAGAGAGAGATAATGAGCGAATAAGGAAAAATCCTTTGAATGGTCAAAAGGAATATGTGATCGAATGGAAAGAGAATACAGAGACAGAGAAAGATATCGTTATTACGGCGTCAGACATTAGAGAAATTCAGTTGGCCAAAGGTGCTATAATGACAGGTATAAATATTCTTCTTGAAAAATTAAAAATTACAGTAGATGACATAGAAAATCTTTACCTTGCAGGTGCTTTTGGAAATTATATTGATATTAAGAATGCAATAAGAATTGGCCTTATACCAGATATTCTATTAGATAAGATTAAGCCAGTTGGAAACGCCGCAGGGGAAGGTGCAAAGATGTCTCTTTTGTCAAAAGAAAAAAGAATTGAGGAAAATATTATTAATAAAAAAATAGATTATATTGAGCTTGCTGCTGAAAAAGACTTCAATGAAGAATTTGTAAAATCACTAAGATTTCCGTAGTTAGAGAAATTACTTTTCAAAATATATTACTAATTATTTCTAGAAATTAAATAAAATAGAATATTATTTTTTGAGCATATTTGATAGCACGTTTGTGTATAAAGCAAGAATAGTTTCAAAGTCGTCTTCTTTTACATTATCAGGGACTAGTGAGTTAGCAGCGACTATCTTAAGTATCAATGACTTTAACATTCCTTTTCTGATGTCCTCTATCTCAGCAGGCGTAAGCTCATAGTTTACTTCTTTTGCTGCAATTCTTATGCCTTCTCTATCACTCTCTGCGATCTCTTCAGGTGATGGCTCTCCCTGAATTACTACATTATCGATGTCTTCATCTTCCATTGCCTCACCAATGAAACCTAATACCAAAAAGTTTATTAATCTTTCTATTTTGACCTTTGTGCTGCCCCCGTAGTTTAGCCGGATAAAATATTGGCCTGCGGAGCCGAAGCGCCGGGTTCGAATCCCGGCGGGGGCGTAGTTTTATCAAATGTCTACTTCTATCCCTATACCGTTCTTCTTAGATTCATTATACGCTAGTTCAGCAGTAATAATGTCTTCTAAAGAAAATCCAACAGATTTGAAAAATGTAATATCGGAATTATCTCTTGAAATTCTTTTTAAAATTACATCAGAAATCTCCATAATATCCTCTTTGTTAATTAATCCATTTTGGAGAGGATTGACAATATCTCCGGGCTCAGAAGTTGCACCTTCAAGAGTGTCAACAAAGACTTTTGCCCTTATTACAAGTCCTTCTGGTATCTCTTGCATTGTTATTTTGTAAGATCCAATTCCATTTATGTGGGTTCCTTCCTTAATAGAGCGAGAATTAAAAATAGGGGTGTTGGAAGTAGTTGCTGTAATTAGTATATCTGAATTAGATACAACTTCATTTCCATCTTTGCATAGAATTATATCTGGATTGGTGCCAACAGTTAATCTTTGTGCAAATGAATTAAGGGAATAATCTTGTTTATCAAATGCATATATTTTCTCTATTCCAAAATGAGATAGATGAGCTTCACATGCCATCGTTCCCACTTTACCCGTTCCAATAATGCCCAAGGTCTTTGGATCATTTTTTGCCAGATACTTTGATGCCAATAAGGAAGTAACTGCAGTTCTTATATATGTTAGATAAGTTCCATTCATGATGCAGAGGGGGGCACCATTTTTAAGGGATGCTAAAACATAAATCCCCTTAGTATAAGGAAGTCTGTTTGAAGGATTATTCTCGCACAATGACACTATTTTTACTCCAGACTTGTCTAGAAAAGAGGATGGCATGAACAATACAGTTGTTTTGTTTTCTTCGGAATCTATTGCCGTTCTAAGTGGAAATTTTCCTTTTCTTTTGTATGCAACAAAACCTAATTCAAGTGCCTTGAGCACATTTTTATAATTAAGAACTGATCTAAGATCATTTTCCGAAAGAATTAACATGTTTATTATTTGGAAACAATAATATAAATAGCTATCCAAACATTTTTTAACAAAGTATGTAAATTCATTTTATGGAGAACTCCTTCTTCCCTTATGACAATTTCAGGACAAATCAAGAGGAGTTTATCCAATTTGTTCAGACAAGTCTTATCCAGAAAAAAAATCCTATAGTAGAAGCTGCTACAGGATTTGGTAAAACTATCTCTGTTTTGTCTGCGGTATTGCCCATAGCAGAAAAGTTTGGTAAAAAAATTGTCTATTGTTGTAGAACTCATAAGCAGATGGACAGGGTCATGGAAGAGTTAATGGAAGTTGGGAAGAAAGTAGAAGTATCTGGCATTTCAATAAAGGGTAGAAATTCTATGTGCCTTCACCCAACTATTGTTAACAATGAAATGGACACCTCGATGGCACTTCACGTTTGTAGATTGCTAAGAAAAGAGAATAAATGTGAGTATTATGAAAATATGAAAGAAAAAGAGGATAGGGCTTACGAGATTGAGGTAAGCCTTTCACAAAAACCTTCTTTATCCCAAGATGTAGTAACACTTTGTATTGAAGAAAATATGTGCCCATATGAAGTAGTGAAAGGTATATTGCAAAACGTTGAAGTGATTTCCTGTAGTTATATGTATATTTTTCACCCCGAAATAAGAGATAATTTCCTTGAGGGTATTGGGGCAACACTTGATGACATCATTTTAATTCTTGATGAAGCCCACAACCTTTCGGATCTTGCAATAAATCTAGGCTCGGACCAGCTTTCAATATATTCAATTACCGCTGCGATAAATGAGTCGATAGAATTTGAAGAATCTGCTGTCTCAGAATTTCTAAATAAATTTTATGATGTATTTCTAGAGTTAGAAAATGATTTTAAGTTAGAATCAGAAGATGAGGCCATCATATCCTATCAAGACCTTTTCACAAGATTAGAGGGTTTAAAGGGTCCTTTTGTCTCAAAGAGTTTTGAAAAGACTCTTTTTGATCTGATTGTATATATGAAGGGTGTTGGGGAAAAAGTTCAAAAGACTCGTCTTAAGAAGAATAAGATGCCAAGGTCCCACATCTTTAGAATAGCATCATTTCTTGAAAATTGGTTTAATGCAAGAGGGAATCAGGGTTATTGCTACATATGTGAAAAAACTAAATCAAAAAAAGATGAAGATACCTTAAAACTTGGGATATTGTCTCTTGACCCAAGACCAATAACTAAGCAGGTTTTAGATTATGCATTTGGTGCTGTTCATATGTCAGGGACCCTAGAGCCCCTTGATGCTTACTCAGATATTATCGGCATAAACAATCCAGCTTTCAAGGTATTTCCTTCTCCTTTTTCACCTTCAAACATAAAGGGTATGGTTACCAAAGGAGTAACAACAAAAGGGGCTCACAGAAATGAAGAAATGTATAAGAAAATAACGCTCAAAGCAATAGATGTTATCCATTCTGTGCCTGCAAACGTTGGAATATTCTGCTCTTCATATGAAGTTGTTGATGGTCTACTTGACTCAGGGATAGCTTTGATGTCTGATAAGCCAGTGTTTATGGAAAGGCGAAACATGGACTCCAGAGAAAATGATAGTTTAGTCTCTGACTTCAAGCATCACTCTGGAAAGCAAGGCGCAGTCCTATTGGGAGTAATGGGTGGTAGAAACGCCGAGGGTGGAGACTACCCAGGTAATGAGATGAATACAGTAATAATTGTTGGTGTGCCTTATGCCAGACCCACGCCAAGGATAGAAGCGCAGATAGAATACTACCAAAAGGTCTTTTATGGAAAAGGAAAGTACTATGGTTATTATCTGCCAGCCCACAGAAAATTAAGTCAAGCGGCAGGTAGAGCCCACAGACTTCTTTCAGATAAGGCGTTAATTGTCTTCCTTGATGAAAGAGTCGCTAATAAATTTGTCTCAAAAGATATACCCAAATGGATAAGAGATAGCCTTGAATATATCCCGGACTCAGAAGAAATCCTAAAGGAAAAGGTAAAAGAGTTCTTTGAAAATCACATAGATAGATTTAAAAGTTAGGTAAAAGCGTATAGGTAGGGATTGAATGAAGGAAATTGATTGCCCTGTATGTCTAGAAGTTATAGAGTTTAAAGAAGTCAAGGATGGATTAAACATTGAGTGTCCATTCTGTGGTGAAGAGCTCATTCTAATCAATTTTGAAGAAGAATGGGAGCTCATTGAGAAAGAAGAGATATTGGGATGGTACGAAGAGGAAGAAACCTTTGAGGACAACCTCGAAGAAGACCTTATTTACGACAATTAATCCCATTAATCCTGTGGTGATTTGGTGGGAGACTCGACATCATTTAATGAAGAAATAAATAATCTATTTTTAGAAAACAATCTTATACTTACTGTTAACTCCGTCCAAAGTTTATCTTTAATCGAAAAAAAAAGGTATACAGAGTTAATTGATTTTTTAAAAGAGAAGGGAAAATTATTTGTTAACGATAGCGATCTTGAGGATTTTTTGAATAATGATCAAGAACTTGAAATACCGTTGGCAACTGAGAAAGAAAAGATAGAAATTAAAACAGAAGAACCTGAGTTAGAGATTAAGAAATCTATTAATGGTAAAAGAATACCTGCCAAGGAAAATGAAGCCCAGATTAAATTTACCAAAAATATAAAACAAGAAAATGTATCACAGGGGTCAATAGAAGACTTTGTCAAACTTTTCAATGACAGATATGCCAAAATGAAAAAGATGTTTAGAGAAAGACCCTCTACGAGAGATTTCATTCCCATAGGCGAAGCTTTGAGGGCAAAAAAGGGGGAAGAAACAAGCGTAGTTGGTATGATAACAGAAAAAAATGAATCAAAAAAAGGAAATCTTATTTTAACAGTTGAGGATGATACGGGTAGAATTAAAGTATTTTTCTCAGGTTCAAAAGAACTTGATGAAAAAGTCAAGTTTATCATGCTTGATGAGATTATATGGATTAAAGGAGCTCTTGGAGATGGCATAATATTCGGAAAGGAGTTTGAATTTCCAGATTTACCCGTTTCAAGGGAGGCATGCAGAAGTGAAGTGGATCTATGCTCAGTTCATATTTCTGATATACATGTTGGCTCAAACGCTTTTCTAGAAAAATCCTTCTTGAAGTTTGTAAAGTGGCTTAATATTAGAATGGGCTCACCAGCACAAAGAGAATTAGCTTCCAGAGTGAAATATTTAGTTATTGCCGGGGATCTGGTTGATGGGGTAGGCACATACCCCAATCAGCAAAAAGATCTAGAAATACTTGACGTTTATGACCAGTATGACAGACTTTACGAACTATTGTCTATGGTTCCTGACTGGATAAGAATAATTATGTCACCGGGAAATCACGACGCAACTAGGAGTGGAGAACCCCAATTACCTGTAGAAAAACAGTATGCTGAAAAACTGTATGAATTGCCAAATGTAGACATGGTTCCAAATCCTTGTTTTTTTGAAATGCATGGCGTAAAGACAGTTGTCTATCATGGAACAAGTATATATGATTTTGTCGAAGGCATAGCTGGGGTGGGACATGACAAGCCCGTACCTGCTATGAAAGAAATGCTTAGAAAGAGACATTTGGCGCCAGTGTATGGTGGCAAAACATCTATCTCCCCCGAAGAAAGGGATTACTTGTTGATTGATAATCATCCAGATATTTTTCATACAGGGCATATTCATGTAAACGGTTATGGTAATTATAGGGGAACATCAATGATTAATTCTGGAGGTTGGCAGGCGCAAACTGACTACCAGAAGATGAGAAATATTATGCCCACACCAGGTCGAGTTCCAATATTTGATTTAAAAACTCACAAACTATCAATTATGGGATTTTGTAACGACGGCGGGGGATATTGATTGATAGAAGCTTATTTTAATTCATTAGAAATTGAAGCTAAAAGGGCTTATGAGATTGCCCAAGAAGCAAGAAAAAAAGGATTGGATCCATCTCCTTCTGTTGAAATACATTTAGCTGCAGATATGGCAGGAAGAATAGAAGGAATAGTGGGGCCAAAAGGAGTTGCAACTAAAATAAAAGAGCTAGATTTGCAGGGACATCCCAGAGAAAAAATAGCTATTATGATTGCAGATGAAATTCTTGCTGAAAAATATTCAAAGAAAAATTCAAAGGAAAAACTAGCTGAGCAAGCTGTAAGGACAGGTCTCGCAATTTTGACTGAAGGTATTGTTTCTGCACCCTTAGAGGGTATTTCTGATGTTAAGATTAAAACTAATTTTGATGGTACTGATTATCTAGCATTGTATTTTGCAGGACCGATTAGATCTGCAGGGGGTACAGCGGCGGCACTATCAGTTCTTTTAGGGGATTATGTAAGAAAAAGACTTGGCCTTTCTAAATACAAGGCAACTGAAGAAGAGATACAAAGATTCATTGAAGAAATTGAACTGTATGAAAGAGGAAAGACCCATTTGCAATATAAACCCTCAAATAAAGAAGTTATACTTTCACTCTCAAACATACCAATTGAAATCACTGGTGAAAGTACAGAAGATATAGAAGTTTCGGGGTATAGGAATCTGCAAAGGATAGAGACAAATAAAGTAAGAGGCGGGGCCCTACTTGCTTTAGCAGAAGGAGTTATCCAAAAATCAAAGAAAATTGAAAAAGTTTTGAAGGTGTTCGAGCTAGAAGGATGGGAGTTCATAAAGGATTTGAAAAAAGAAGAAAAAAAAGAAAGCGACGATGATTCAGAAAAGATAAAAGCAAACTGGAAGTATCTCTCAGATTTGCTTGCAGGAAGACCTGTTATAGCTCATCCGAGTAGTAAAGGTGGATTTAGGCTAAGATATGGTCGCAGCAGAGACACGGGTTTTGCTGCATGGGGTTACCATCCTGCAACTATGCATATAGTAAATGGATTTATAGCTGTTGGAACTCAGCTTAAAACTGAAAGACCTGGTAAAGCCACAGTTGCTATGCCGGTAGATTCTATACTGCCTCCTTTTGTAAAATTCAAAGATCAAAGCTGTGATTGGCTTTATTCATATGAAAATATTAAGCCTTCAGATATTGAAGAGATAATATTCTTGGGTGATGCCCTTATCGCATATGGGGACTTTGTAGAGAATAATCACCTGTTAATGCCTTCAGGTTATGTAGAAGAATGGTGGGCCTTAGATTTAGAAAAAGCTTTGAAGGAAAAAGAAGGTAGCGGAGAGCTCAATGACATCTTAGAAGGTAGAAAAATACCAGATGTAAAAGAGGCAATCGAATTATCAAAAAAATATGGAATTCCCCTACATCCAAAATATAACTTGTTCTGGAGTTATATATCACTAGAAGATTTGGATTATCTGATTAGTTATGATGATTATACTATAAATGAGAATTTAATAATCTTTGATTTAAAAGAAGGCGTCAGAATAAAAAATATTATTGAGAATTTATGTTTGCCCCATCAAGTATCAGAAGATAAAGTAAAAATAGAATCCCATATACTGGCACTTGTTATTTCAGGAAAACATACATATGGAGAAACAGTTTTAGAAAAAGTATCAAATTTATTAGGGATCAAAGTTAGAGACGCTATACCTACCACCGTTGGTTGTAGAATGGGAAGACCTGAGAAAGCCAAAGAGAGAAAAATGAGCCCACCTGTTCACGTGTTATTCCCTATTGGAATGTCAGGTGGCTCAACTAGGAGTATAATCAAGGCGTCGCAGAAGAATTTCATAGAAGTAGAAGCGGTAAATAAGAGATGCCCAAAATGTAATACTAAAACACATCTCACAAAATGCCCAGACTGTGAGAGTATGACAAAAATGTATATGTCTTGCTCTCACCAGACATGTTCTTATGAGGGTTCAAGTGTAGTTAGTGAAAAGTGCCCAGAATGTGGATCGCGTCTTAGAGTATACTCAAAGAAAAAAGTGAATTTAAAAGAAGATCTAAGTCTAGCACTTTTAAATTTGGGATATGAACTCCCAAAGGAAGTCAAAGGAGTTCAGGGTATGAGTTCTGAGTACAAAATCCCCGAGCCACTAGAGAAAGGCATATTGAGGGCTTCAAATGAAATCTATATTTTCAAAGATGGAACCTGCAGATATGATGCAACCGATGCTCCATTGACTCATTTTATTCCAAAAGAAGTTAATGTTGGCATTGAAAAACTAAAAGAACTTGGATACATAAAAGACTATCTTGGAAACGAACTTACAGATGAAAATCAAATCCTTGAATTAAATGTTCAGGATATTATTGTGCCAACGGATTCAATTTCATATTTATTTAAAGTTTCTAAATTTATTGATGGAGAGTTAGAAAAGATATATGGATTGAAATCTTATTATAGTCTCAAAAATGTAGATGATCTTGTAGGCCAATTAGTAGTTGGATTAGCGCCCCATACGTCAGCTGGCACTATTGGACGTATAGTTGGATATACAGATACTAAGGTTGTCTATGCCCATCCTTATTTCCACGCTGCAAAGAGAAGAAACTGTGATGGGGATGAAGATTCAATAATGCTTTTGATGGATGCGTTACTTAATTTCTCCAAATACTATCTTCCGCAAACAAGAGGGGGCCAGATGGATGCGCCTCTTGTATTAACAACGCGAATTGACCCAAGAGAAGTTGACAAAGAAGTCCATAATATGGACATTTGTAATAGTTATCCTTTAGAATTTTATGATGCCACAATAAAATATCTTCACCCAAAAGAGATAAAGATTGAAAGAGTAGAAAATAGATTGGGAACGGATCGAGTTTATTCTGGACTTAAATTTACGCATCACACATCGGATATATCCAAAGGCCCGAGGGCCAGTAGTTATACAACTTTAAATTCTATGGAAGAAAAGTTGATGTCCCAATTCGATATTGCTAAAAAAATAAGGGCGGTAGATGAAAACGATGTTGCAGAGAGAGTTCTAAAAACACACTTTATACCAGATATTAAAGGGAACATAAGATCATACGGAAAACAGAAAGTAAGATGCACAAAATGTAATACTACGTATAGGAGAGTTCCTCTTACCGGTAAGTGTGCAAAATGTAGTAATAAACTTATATTAACAGTTACTAAAGGTGCAATCTTAAAGTATATGCAGTTAAGTATAGACATAACTACAAAATTCAAGATAAAAGAATATACATCTCAAGAAATTAATTTAGCGGATTCAGAAGTAAAAATGAACTTTAGAGAAAAACATAAACAGCTATCAGTATCAGATTTTTGTTAAATAATAAAAATAATGGTAAGATATCAGATTATTTTAGATATTTCATCGGCAGTTCTTTTCATGTCTAAGAATACAAGCCCCAATTTTGCATCCTTTCTGGCAAGAGCAGTCAACACCGATTCTTCACCCGCTCCCATCATTAGGATATACCCGTTAACACCTTTAACAAATACCTGTTCTAATGAACCTCTCTTCAATTCTTGAGAAGTCCTTTCGCCAAGTGACAGCATTGCAGCAGACATTGCGGCAACTCTATCTTCTTCAACATCCTGTGGAAGAGCACTTGCAATGATGAGCCCATCTGTAGACACAACAGCAGAAGCTTCAACATCAGGAGTGGTGGCCTCAAGTTCTTTTAATAATTCAGTTAAATTTTGAGTTCTAGATTTTTGAGCCATTATAATCCCCAATTTATTAATTAAAAGGCCTTCTATATAAAGTTAATGAATAAACAAATGAAAATGACAAATATTAAACATTATTTTATACATTTAAAATCTAATTAAAAAAGAATGCATAGGCAAAACTTCGTCAAAATCCTATCGTTTGACCTCGAACAATTTCGGAATAATGAACCTTAGACTATTAGTATCGGTAAGCTGAATACCTCGCCCGAAGGCTTGGCACTTACACTACCGACCTATCAACCGGATCTTCTATCCGTGTCTTCGTCTCTAACTAAAGTTATAGTCACCTATCCCCTTTTGCTATTAGAGAGTGGTTGTCTATTTTCAGGGATTATTTCGGGCTTAGATGCTTTCAGCCCTTATTAACTATGGCGTAGCTACCCGGCGATGCCTTATCAGACAACCGGCACACCAGAGGCCACGGCAGTCAGTTCCTCTCGTACTGGGACTACCTTCCCTTCAGACGAC